>DAOWIJ010000273.1 GCA_030640955.1 Fidelibacterota bacterium | reverse complement strand
GGGACAGGCCAGGTTTACGCACCGCGCCACGGCCTCATCAGGGGGCCGGTAGACCTCATGACCGCAGGTCGGACAAGTATCCGGCAACTTATACGGCTTGGCGTGTGGAGGGCGTTTTTCCACGATGACCTGGACTACTTCGGGAATAACATCGCCTGCCCGCCGGACCAGGACCGTGTCACCGATACGCACATCTTTGCGGTCGATCTCGTCCTGGTTGTGCAAGGTTGCCCGCTTGACAATCACGCCACTGACGTTTACAGGCTCGAGCTGGGCTACCGGCGTCACGGCCCCTGTCCGGCCCACACTCGCCTCGATACCCTCGATAATCGTCGTTACCTGCTGTGCCTTGAACTTGGCCGCTATGGCCCAGCGCGGTGAACGGCTGCGCTGACCAAGCTGCTGCTGGTAGGCCGTGGCGTTAACCTTTGCAACCAATCCGTCAATCTCGTAGGCTAGCTGATCACGTTGTTTTTCCAGTTCGCGGAAGAATCCCAACACATTGTCAATCCCCGTACACAGGCGATATTCCGGGTTTACCGGCAGTCCCCACGCGGACAGTTCTGTGAGAAACTCGACCTGGCTGTTAAAGGCCGCACCTGCCACCGTGCCATAGCCGTAGCAGTAGATGCGGAGTGGACGCTGGGCGGTAATCCGGGAGTCCAGCTGGCGCAGGCTACCGGCCGCCGAATTGCGGGGATTGGCAAACAGGGGTTTGCCCGCCTCGGACTGTCGGCGGTTCAGCTGCTCAAATCCCACCCGGTCCATGAATACCTCGCCGCGTACTTCAAGGATCGCTGGTGCAGTGCGGCCGGGCAACAGCTCCAGTGGCAGTGACCTGATAGTCCGCAGGTTAGCGGTGACATCCTCGCCCACGACCCCGTCGCCTCTGGTTGACCCCTGGGCCAGGCGGCCGTGATCGTACACCAACTCAACAGCCAGTCCGTCCAGCTTTGGTTCGCACAAATACTCAATGGGACCGGCTATTTCCAACTCCTTGAGCACTCGTTTATCAAAGGCTCGCAACTCGGCATCGTCCATGGCGTTGGCCAGGCTGAGCATGGGCGCTCGATGCTCTACGGTTGACAGTTCAGACTGAGGCTCGGCCCCAACCCTTTGAGTGGGCGATTCAGGCGTGATCAGTTCGGGGTGCCCGTGCTCCAAGTGCTCCAGTTCACGAAGCAGGGCATCGTACTCGGAATCAGAGATTACCGGATTGTCGTGCACATAATAGTTGACGTTATGCTCATTGATCTGGAGGCGCAGTTCTTCCACCCGCAGGCGCGAATCAACGGACATTGCCATACCTTCTGAAATATTCGATGGTCGATTCGACGACCTCCAGCTTATAAGGGGTAATCTCTCCGCGACTATCGGTAGGGAAGGCCCAGATGCCGTAATCCTTTTGCGCCACCACGAAATAGTAGGTCAGGGTATCGATCTGCAGGCGCTCTTTCGGTACCGAATACCGATAGCGGCCGTACTGACCTTCGAGCCGGACCTCCTGATAAACAGCGGCGGAATCGCCTCGCACGTGCAACAGCACCTCCTGAATCTCTACCGGGTCCAGGTCAATGAACAACTCGATAAGATAGGGCCGGTTATTGACTATTACAGGTGGGGCGGAGTGAAAAAGGGGCCGCCTTAAAGTGTCCTCTATAGCGCTGGAATCAGCCTGTTCCTGGGCACTTACCATCAGTGGCATAATCAGTACCAGCAATCCGCCGCCGATTATTGCTCTGTAACGCGCCATCCTATCCCAGCTCCTTCGCTACCTGCTGATCGATGGAAAAATGCTGGTCGTGATTTAACCTGAAATCAGGGTGGCGGTATACATGGTCGTCACCCAGCTCATAGACCGAAAGATAATGCTCCTGATGTTCGATTAAATCTTCCAGGGCGGTGATGAGCCGGTCCGCATCCGCTTTGGTATTATACAGGCCGAAGCTGGCCCGCACCATACCAGGCTTGGGCCCCTTCAGGTTCCGCCATTCCTCATCGCTCATCTCACGAAACCGCTTGGAGTCTCCCGGCATCAGGCTCATTACGTAGGGGTGAGCGCAAAAGCACTCGTTCCGGACAGCGATATTGTGGTAATCATTCAACATGGCGGCCACTAGGGCATGGGAAACACCACCGACATTGAACGCTATTGACGCTACTCTGGGACAGGCCTCGGTGTCCAGGCAGCCGTAGATCCGCACCTGCTCCAGGTTGCTCATGCGGTCCAGTGCATACTTCAGCAGGTGGTCTTCCTCCTTGGCCAGAACGTCCATACCGATCCGGCCCAGCACATCAACAACGACGGCCAAACCGATGGCCCCCGGTATATTGGGCGTACCAGCTTCTTCGCGCTCAGGAAAGTCGGGAGAAATGACGTATCGTTCTTCGGAAACCCGGTCCACAATACCACCGCCCACCTCATCCGGCTCAATGGCCGCCAGGTGCTCCTTTTTCGCTATGACAACGCCAGGCGAGCCCGGCACGTAGGTCTTATGCCCTGAAAAGACCAACCCATCGAGATCCTCGCCGCTGTCTGCGTGGCCGGACATTGTAATGGGCAGGTGGGCGGCCATCTGCGCCCCATCGATGATGATAAGCGCGTCATGGGCATGGGCGATTGCGGCAATATCGTAAACGGGATTGACAAAGCCGGTGACGTTACTGACACCGGTTATAGCCACATAATTGACACGCCCCTTTTCCGCCTTCAACACCTCTTCCAACTTGACCAGGTCAATTAGCCTGCTTTCAGTCCCCGTATCGGCTGCCGGCAGATGGATGACTCTATCCATGTGCTTACGGTGGGGCAGGTCGTTTGAGTGGTGTTCCATGATGGAAACTACGGCCGTATCCTTGTCCGGCCGTAAATCGCGGTAAACGCGTGACAGGCGGTTGATACCCGCTGTAGTACCGCTACCGGCAAAGAAACAGGTATACTGCTGCGGGTCGGCATTCACGAAGTCCAGGATGCGCTCGTGTGCCTGTCGAAAGGCTTCGGTGGCCAGTGTGGCGCCGTTGTGGGCTACACTGTGGGTATTGGCGTAATGCTCCAGGAAAGCGGACATGGTCCGGTGGGCCACTCCCATCATTAGCGTAGACGCCGTTGAATCCATGTATACGCGCCGTCGCTTACGGCCGGAGACGGTTGGGTAGACCGTATCCAGCCCCACAAAATCCCCGGCGATTTTTCTCAGAAGCTCTTTTCCGCTGATTGGCCCTGAATCCGGCTCGTTTGAATATGTCTTCATACCGGAAAATACACTCTAAAAATGGGGTTTGAAATAGCAAGTTCCGATTAAACCCTAAACTATTGTCCACACATCTACGCCGTAAATTCACACGGCCTGTGAGCTGACGCTAATGACCCGCTTTGTCCATCAGGGAAATAATAAAAGGATCTTTATCCGGCGCATGTTCGCGGATATAGCCGGCCGGTACGACCTGCTGAACAGGATAATCTCCCTCGGTCTGGATCGGCGTTGGCGTAGACGTCTGGCCAAAGCAATGGCGCCCGACGCAGGTGACCGCTTCCTGGATCTGGCCTGCGGGACCGGCGATCAGGCCATCGAGCTGCTCCGTATCCAACCCGGTTGCCAGGTGTTGGCAGCCGACCCGGTAACCGGTATGCTCTCCATAGCCCGGCAGAAACAGCCTCATTTACCGGTCCTTGCGTGTGAGAGCGAAACCTTGCCGTTTCCCGATGCCTGTTTCAGCGGTGTGACCATCACATTCGGTATACGCAATTTCAGCTTTTTATCCCTGGGCCTGCGTGAAGTGATCCGCGTGATCGAACCGGGCGGCAGACTCGGCATATTGGAATTTGCCCGGCCTTCTTCAGGTTTTCTGGCAAGCGCCGCCGGTTGGTATGTGAATACCGTAATTCCCTTTATTGGCAGATTGCTGGCAGGAAGCGCCGCCTATAACTACCTGCCCGAATCGATAGATGTATTTCCCGCGCCGGACCGGATTATGGCGAAGCTGAAGAATTGGGGGCTTGTTGATGTACGAGCGCGATCAATGCTGGCGGGACTCGTAATACTCTATCTGGGGAAAAAGGCGCCCTTAAACACGGATTAAGCCCGGCGCGGACTATTCCTCGTCCTGCGCCTCCAGCAGAATCACCCATGCTATCAGGTAGGTGACGACCACCGGAAAAATGTGGGTCAGCAGGGCCAGAAATACCATGGCGATGCGGATCACGTTCGAATCAACCTTCAGCATCTCGCCCAATCCGCCGCAGATACCGGCGATTTTGTAATCGGTCCTGGAGCGATAAATTTTATGCATCTTACTTTACTCTTTTCTGCAAGGCATCGCCCAAAGGCGGCAACGCGATTGTATTAACTATGTTATGTGGTCTCTATCTGCTCTGATTTTTTAGGGATCTTTGGCGCGGGCTTCTCCCAGCGCCTCAAGTATTGGAGAATGCCCTGATAATAATCAATCAACATTTCTTCGATTATCCCTACGACACCCTTCCGGCTCTCGAACTTTCGGCCAAGATACTTGAGAAATAAAATACTGAAGCTCTTGATCTTGCGAGCACCAATCATCTCAATAGCTGAATCAAGCTCATCAAGATGTAGCCTTAGAGAATCCTTAACAAACTTTAGATTAATCTCTATGATAAGATCAGGCTTAAGGGTGGCGAAGAGTTCAGGATTTTTCCTTTCAGACTGCCTCAATTGATTCCTTATCCAAGAAATTTGGCCACGTGTCTTTTTATCCAGAGGGGCTGAGAGCGTAGAGGACATTTCAATATTTTTACGATCAAAACAAGCTCTTATCTGAAGGGGAGAAGCTGCTCCATCAATTTGGAGAGTGGACACTAAACGGCGCTTCGTGGTTAGCTCCTTTTCCTCGTATTTGATTCTCGCAGAGAGATTGTTCTTGAATTTCCGTTGACCAGATTGTACTAAAAGTCCTAGCTCACGACTCAGAATTAACGCCATGTCACGCTCTTCCTGAAGCCAACTTGAGACAGTATCTTCAACGAAAGGATCAGACAATTTGAGAGATGTGCCGGCATTCGCTTTCTGCGTTAGTTCTACCCAACCAGGTTTCATTTGAGTAAATCCCAAAATCCCGGAATTTGTCGATTCAAAGTATTCAACAATTTCTCTCATGATTTCCACTTGATCTGCATCTTCAATATTGTTTTCATTCTCGGCAAGAAGAATATGGGCAATGGTAAGAATAAAGGACCAGGACAAGTGAAATGTTGAAACCTGCTTCGGAGTCTTAATATTGAGAGGGGACTGTGTGGGGAAGGAAACAAACTGATTTGAAATGGTCAGAAGCTTTTCAATACCGTATTCCTTCGCAATTTTTAGGTAATCCAAGATCTGGGATTCATTAAGATCAATGTTCTTATTCTTTACTTCAAGTAATGCAGCATCGATAATTTTATTAGCGCGGATAACCACTACAAGTCCATCGATGCGCTTTTTTTCGAATAAAACGAATTCAGCTTCAGTATAAATCTTTAGTTGATTACTCCGGCTTAAACCAATCGTTTGGAATATTTGGTATCTGAATTCCTTAATTAGACGTAATGCCGACAAGAAAATCGACGTTAGGGCCATTTCATCACCAGGCTTATAAAAGGGTATGAGACGTGCTGGCTGAAGATGTATCTCTTTTCCAGAGGCCAGAAGTGTATCGAACTCATGTACCGAAAGACCGATCAGCTTGGTAGGCTTTGCACTCATAATTACCCCTTTTCGGGAGACACCATATAACTACGCTATATTAATGCCTCTCGCCCGCGATTACTACTCGCAGCAAGGCGAATTCCGTGCCGTCTTTTTCTTGCGCAGTTCGGCCCCCGGTCATTGGAAAGTTATTGTCATTGCATACCATGATGGTCCGGGAATCGAGCGGCAGGACCGACTCGATAGTTACATAAGGCATCCGGTAGCTACCGGATTCACCGGCCAGGTGATGGGGATCGCCCACATTCATCAGATCGGCCACTTCCCGTTTTGCGGCTGAATCCACTTGCGGCTGCCAGGCGTAAATTTTTTTGAACCGGGCCTGAGAGCCATGGCCCTGATCGCGCTCCACTACCAGAAAAACGTCCTGCTCACGCCAATAGGTAAGCTCTCCCGCTGAGTGATCGCGGCTTTCCATCCGGTAGCGCCAGCCGTGCGCGGTGGCGTTGCTCAGCCCCGGGCGGTAGGCAAAGGCTTGCAGCCAGCTTGAGCGCTCATTGCGGAGCGTACCCTCCAGCAGCAGATAATACACACCGCTGGGCGCATGGAACGCCAATCCCTCAAAGCCCCGGCTGCGGTCGTGGTTCACAAGCCAGAAAAATTTACCGTGCGGGTGGTCGGGGGACCGAAGTATCCTTCTCTTTCCACCGGACTCCAGCAGCGCGTGTATGGGCGGCTCTAAAAGCGCGCCGGTAGGGGAAAAATGCAGCAGCCAGGGGCCCCGTTCATCGCCTATCCAGAAGGTGCCATCCTCACCGAGCTCAAGTGATTCGGGATCGAAGTCCGCGCCGGTCAAGCGCCGCTCGTTTTCCCGGTTACGGGTAATTCGGAAACCGGCCAGATCGTGGGGATCAGACAGTTCGATGGTCTCGATCACCGTAACCGAGCCGGACCCGCCATTTACCGTCAGCCAGTCAATTTTAAGGCGGTAAAGGCACAACAGATAGGTGCTGGAATTGCTCCGCGTACCGAATCCGTTATCGCTCAATGCCCAGAATGTATCGTCAGGGGCTGGCCGCAAACTGGAAACACCCTGAACCGGTTGGCTGTCCCATCGGTCGGCGGGATGCTTGAGCCGGCCGGAATCTTCATTGGTGCAGGGCGGGCCGGCCCGAAAAGTCTCGGCCGGCAGGAAGGCGTATCCGCTCAATTGGGCCTGGGCCAGAACGGTGGTAGCGCAATAAATCATCAAGGCTGCCAGCAGCT
>DAOWIJ010000033.1 GCA_030640955.1 Fidelibacterota bacterium | reverse complement strand
TAAGGACCTGGTCATCCAGCTGTTGCCAATCGAAAGCGACCTTTTTGCGGATAATATCCTTAAAGGTCACCCGGCCGCTTTCCGGTATGGCCAGCCGTACAACGTGTGGTTCGGATTTGGCACGCTCCCGGACGTCCCCGGTCGTCAGGTTTCGGCAATGGCGGTCGTAGCGGACGGCCAGGCCCATCTTCTGCTGCCGCTCCCGAACCTGGGTTAGACGCTCTGCCGTGCAGAAGCAGTAGTAAGCCGTGCCGTTTTCAATCAGCTTGTCGGCATGATTGCGATATGTTTCCAGCCGCTCAGATTGAGTGTAGGGACCCAAAGGACCTCCAATGTGGGGACCCTCGTCCATGTCCAGTCCCGCCCAGCTCAGCATGTCGATGAGGCTGTCAACGGCCCCTTCTACTTTGCGCGATTGATCGGTATCCTCAATTCGCAGCACGAACTTTCCGCCGTGCTTGCGGGCAAACAGCCAGTTATACAGGGCGGTGCGCAGACCACCAACGTGCAGGTAGCCAGTGGGGCTGGGGGCAAAACGAACTCTAACTGTCATATAGTGGTAATTCCCTTGAATGAGCTACTTTGGCAGTACTAATCCGGCACATCCACTGTAGCAATTGCCACGGTCACAAGCCCTTCCTTGCGGCCGGTAAAGCCGAGGTAATCGGTTGTAGTTGCCTTGATGCTGACACAGGATAAGTCCACGCCCAGTTCGGCGACAATGGCCTGGCGCATGGGCAAGATGTAATCTGCCAGTTGAGGCTCCTGGAGCACCACGGTGCAATCGATGTGATTGATGTCCGCACCTTTGTCTTTCAGCAGGTCTTTGGCATGCTTCAGAAAGACCGTGCTGTCCGCTCCGTGCCAGTGCTCATCAGTTGATGGAAAATGGGTTCCTATATCACCGGCGCCGACAGCACCGAGCAGGGCATCAACAATGGCGTGGATAACCGCATCACCATCGCTGTGGCCTACTATTGACAGGTGGTAAGGGATTCGGACGCCACCCAGGGCGAGACCATCACCATCGGCAAAGGCATGGCAATCAATACCGATACCGGTCCTAATCACCGGTTAACCTCCACTCCAGAGTACGCCAGTCTTCGCTGCTGGTGATCTTGATATTTCCGGCGGAGCCGCGTACAACGGCCACCCGTCCACCGATGGCTTCCACCAGGCAACTCTCATCGGTTCCCGACAAACCTGTGTCCTCGGCCTTGCGCACAGCCTTGCGCAGGATCGCAGCACGAAACGTCTGTGGTGTCTGGGCCTGCCAGGTGACATTGCGTGCCAGTGTTCCTTCTACGATACCGGTGCTCTCGCCTGCCGATAACGCGACCTCTTTGAGGGTATCAACAGCGGGAATGGCTACAATAGCGCCATCATACTCGGTACACAGCAATGCTGTTTCACCGATCCAGGCGGGATCCAGAAGGGGACGGGCAGCGTCATGGACAGTAATGATGGGAATTTCTTCCGGTATCTCCTGAAGGGCCAAAGCCACCGATTTCTGTCGGGTGGTACCGCCTACAGTGACAGTAAAATCAATGTTGTCCGGTACTATCTCGCTTACCATTTCGTAGGTGGAATCCAGATTTGCCTCGGGAACGGCCACTACCAGCCAACTTACCTGGGGAGCCGTCAGCATCCGCTCCAGGGTGTGGATCAGTAGAGGCTTGCCAGCCAGTTCGCGGAACTGCTTCTTGGTCTGACCGCCCAGGCGCGTACCTTGACCCGCCGCTGGTACGATGGCTGCCACTTTTAGATTGTCTGATGAATACACAGTTTCCCCCACCAATAGGATTGGTCGAATTAAGCAGGCATAATTTAAGTACTAATTGCCGCAAAACCTGTCACAGGAAAAATTGCCCTAAAGTAGCAGCATGGCATCGCCATAGCTGAAAAATTGGTACTGCTCCCTCACCGCCTGTTCGTAGGCCTTGAAAACGAGGTCTCTCCCCGCGAAAGCCGCTACCAGCATCAACAAGGTTGATCTGGGCAGGTGGAAATTGGTCACCAGCACCTGGACAACCTTAAAGTCGTAAGGCGGGTAGACGAACAGATCGGTCCAACCCCTGGCAGGCGCAACACGGCCAATCTCAACAGCGGCGGATTCCAGGGCCCGGGTAACGGTGGTGCCGATGGCCACTACCCGGTTACCGCTACTGGCGGCGCTATTGATCGTGTCAGCGGCACCGGCGCTTAATTCGTAATACTCGGCGCCCATCTGGTGTCTGGTAATGTCCTCGTGGCGTACCGGCTGGAAGGTTCCCAGACCAACATGGTGAGTCAGGTAAACGATCCTGATACCAGCGTCTTCAATTCTGTTGAGAAGATCGTCGGTAAAGTGCAGGCCGGCCATTGGAGCGGCCACCGCGCCTCGACTGCGGGCGAAAACGGTCTGGTAGGACACCCGGTCCGCCTGCTCCGGTTCGCGCCGGATATAGGGCGGTAAGGGCGAACGGCCGAACTCATCCAGGAAGCTGTGGAATGAATCATAGGCGTGCTCGAAGCGCACTACCCGTCCGTCATCGGTCTGATCCAGGATCCGTCCGGTAACATTGCCATCGAACTGCAATAACTGCCCGACCCTGGCACGTTTGCCGGGCCTGACAAGCGTTTCCCAGGTGTCGGCCGCAACCTCCTTGAGCAGAAACACCTCCACCTGGTGTCCGGTATCGGGTTGGGCGCCCATCAATCGGGCGGGAAACACACTGGTATCGTTGAGCACCAGCACATCACCGGCTGACAGTAATTCCGGCAGCTCGTAAAACCGCCGGGTGACGATAGACCCGCTCTGGCGGTCGACTACCATCAGGCGGCACTGGTCCCGCTGTGTGCGGGGATACTGGGCGATGAGTTCGTCAGGGATGGCCAGGTCGTAATCCGACAGGCGTTGGCGGAGGTTGCTGTTCATGGGGAACGGAGCGCTAAAATAATTGCTGCTGGGACCTGGTGGCGGCTGCCGGCTTGACGCCCAGGTAGTCGTAGGTCTTTTCCAGGGCCACGCGGCCCCGCTGGGTGCGCTGGATAAAGCCCTCCTTGATCAGGTAGGGCTCGTAGACCTCCTCGATGGTCCGGGCGGTTTCGTGGAGGGCCACCGCCAGCGATTCCACGCCAACGGGCCCCCCCTGGAAATTGGTCACCAGGCTGCGCAGGATACGGCGGTCCATTTCGTCCAGGCCCATGTCATCGATGCCCAGGCGGTCCAGGGCTGTCTGGGCGGTGGGCAGGTCCAGGGCGCCTTCGCCTTTCACTTCGGCGAAGTCCCGGGCCCGGCGCAGGATGCGGTTGGCGATACGGGGCGTACCCCGGGCGCGGCCGGCAATGCGGGCGGCGGCTTCAGCCGTTATGGGGATTTCCATCAGGCTGGCGGAGCGCTCCAGGATCTTCTGCAGGTCGGCGGCATCGTAGAAATCGAGGCGCAGGATCACACCGAAGCGGTCCCGCAGGGGTGATGTCAGGTTGCCCATGCGGGTGGTGGCGCCCACCAGTGTAAAGGGATTCAGGTTGAGCTGGATGGTGCGGGAGTTGGGTCCCTTGTCCAGCATGATGTCGATGCGGAAGTCCTCCATGGCCGAGTACAGGTATTCTCCCACACTGTTGTTCATGCGGTGGATCTCGTCCACGAAGAAGACGTCCCGGTCAGCCAGGTTGGTGAGGATACCCGCCAGGTCGGCGGGCCGGTCCAGCACCGGGCCTGAGGACAGCTTGATGTTCACGTTCAGCTCTTTGGCGATGATGAAGGCCAGGGTGGTCTTGCCCAGGCCGGGGGGACCGAACAGGATGACGTGGTCCAGGCTGGATTGCCGCCGCCGGGCAGACTCGATGAACACGGCCAGGTTCTCCACCACCTCGAGCTGACCCACGAACTCGTCCAGGCTGGCGGGACGCAACGACTTCTCGACAACCAGGTCGTCTTGGATGGGTTGGGGTGTGGTCAGGCTGGACTCGATCATACAGACCCTAATTTATGGAGAAAAATCCCTGTGCGGGGGGAGGAAGTGCGGGGGCGCCGATACGGCTCAAATAAAGCGGTTAGTGGTTGTTTCTATATTTTCCGACCCACCAAAAGCCCACCGGATACCGGCCCGTTGCCTACCGTTTACCCACCAGTTAACCATGGGAATCCCATCAGAAGGTTAGCGAATGGCTCACGCCCCTCGTCTAGGAAGGTGAACCAGCGCGTTCAGCAGAATTTTTTCTTCCAGACACTTTTGCGCGGGCAGGGCTGAAGAAAACCCTTCCTTCCCCGACCGTAGCGTCGGGGTTCCTTCCCCCCGCCTCTGGCGGGATAAACTTTTAAGGGAAGGATTAAGAGAACGATCTTCCTGAGGTTCCAGATCGATTGTGCCAGCACATATACAAACTTCAGAGCGCAGACCGTTAGTATAGCCCTATCCGGCATTCCCTCCCTTCAAAAGGGAGGGACCTCACGAAGTGAGATGGGTGGGTTCGGCCCAGTGCAGACACTTTTTTGTTGGTCCGGCCAGCTGGCGATTTCAAAGAGCGCAGGAAGTTAAGCTAAAAGGCGCCACGGCGCCTTCGCCTGGTGCGCGAAAGAGTGGGCTGATGCAGCGTTTTGTTGGGCGTGTATCCGCTCCATTGACTATCTGTCGGCACGCTGATCATACCTTTTCTAGAAGACAAAAAGCTTCACTTATCAATGGAATAAGCTCATCGCGCGTAAGCTTTTTTGACGGAGCATCTACAATCTCGCCGTGATGAGGACCATTCGTGACGTTGCACAGGTCGAAGAGCTGCGGCTGCAGATCTATGTCAAGAAGCCCAGCGTCAAATAGAGTTACAAGGAGTTTTCCGAACCCCTTCTTTTCTTTGATAACAGCGGCTAAGATCCGGTAGTACTTGGTTTTCAGAACAACCTCGAATACCTTACGGATATTGCCTTGCATCGTGTCCGGTGTTGGACCAAAGTCATCAACAATGTACCGCTGCATGGCTTCTACCATTTTGGCGTGATCGCCCTTCCGGTCTTCTTCCACGTCAAATGCCTCAAGCCAGCTTCCATTGGTTTTGTCCGAGCGCACTTGCATTACAGCGCTGTTCGGAATCTTGTCGAACACCATCCAAAGGAAATCCTTCTTGTGCGTGAACACGCAGAGTTGGTTGACCTTAGGCGATAAATCGCGCAGAACCCTTGCCGTTGCTTCCCGCCGGGTTTCGTCTAAACTGGAAAGCGGGTCATCAAGAATCACGACTTGCTTGTACAGGTCTGGCGTCTTCTCCAGTGACGAAATGAAGAACGCAAAGGCCAGAGTGCTCTTGTCGCCCTCGCTGAGCGTATTTTTAAAACAGGGTGCGTCGTCCTGGCGGACCTTCAAAGGCACTTTCTTCTTGAGGATAAGAAAACCGAAATCGCTGTAGGATTCGTTAGCCCGTTCGTCTGTCTTTCCCTTGAGGTCGACAATAGTGAAATCCGCTCCCAGGATCACAAGCAAGTCATTGATCCGTTTCTGGTAGGTGTCAAAAATGGTCTTAGTGTAGGTCTCAAGGTCGTTCTGCTTGGCGCTCTTCTTGGCGAGAAGATCGTCGGCATCTTTCTTGGCTGCCGGATAAGCGGTTGCCCACTGCTTCCATTCCGGCTTGAAACGTTTCTCAATCTCGTGCTCCTTCGCCAAGGCAAGCCGCAAGACATCGACATCTGATTTCGGTAGATTGTCGATGTAGTCCTTCGCCTTCGCCGTAAAATCCGTCACAGCTTTGTTGTACGCTTCAACCGATGTCTTGAGAGAATCAAGCTCCGCGGCCATCGCGTCGAACTGCGAGATGTCCGCATCAGCATTGGGGTCTTTCTGTTTCTTCTCCAACTCAGCCAGAACCTTGGTTTTTGAGGCCGTGATCTCAGTCCTGGCCGTCTCTACGAAGGCAGAAGCATCGGGCAGCACCTCCGTGCCGATAAATGGCTCCCATTGTTTAACTATGGTTGTATTCACGTTGTGCGAAGAAGCAAGGGCCGTCAGTTTGTTTTCGACATTCCAGTTGTCGAGACTTGACGCAGCCTGGCTTAGTTCGGTTTGAAATGTGCGGAAGGCGTCGTCAAAGAAAGCACGATATGCTTCAAGGAGGTCGGCCGCCATCTTCAAATTTTGGCCACAGAAGGGGCAATCTGTCTGTACAAGGTCAAGACCCTGTCTGATGAATTGCTTTGCAAGGTTCTTGTCTGAAAAATTCTTGTTAATGTGCTCAAGAACGAGTTTTTCGGCCGATTCATGCACAGAGGCAAGCTTCTTGGTGGCCAATGTCTTAGCTGCCAATACATTAAAGGTTGGCGTGGCGATTGTGCTGGGAAAACCCAAGGCCCGGACCTGTGTTTCAGTTTCTTTAGATTTGATGTCCTTTTCAAGCTTTTCAAACCGCGCTGTGACGGCCGCTTCCTCTGTAGCGGAAATGGCCAGAAACGCATCAAGGGCGTGATGCACAAATCCGCCCCTAATGAATTCAGCACGAAGCCCATCGCATTGCTGCCGTTTGCTCTTTTCCTTCGTTTTGAACGTTGACAGTTCTTCGGCGAGTTTGATGCCTGCTGCACCGATAATGATCCTGTGCATATTCTTGCGGTGTTCGTGGTCGATTTCATGGGAAAGGATGTTGGCGTGGATAAAGGGCACGTCGAATATTTGCATAGCAGGACAGCGCTTGTCCCACTTTGTGCCGTTGAAAACGTGGTTGACGCCATCAATGATGATGACAGCCTCGGGAGAGGCAACAGAACCAAGTGTCTTGCGTGCACGTATTAGCTTATGGTTGTTGTCCCGAAGGGATCGGCAAACATCGACAAGCGTCGATTTCCCGTAAGCATTAAGTGCATAAAGAAATGTGTTCTTATGCCAGTCCAGTCCACCGCCTTTGGCGGAGAAATCATAGAACTTTCCGATGTTTTTCAAAAGCTTAATTTTGGTGATCATCTGATGCTATCAATCCTTAATATGCCTAACTACTATTCATAAAGAAACATTGCAGGCCTTTGAAACCTGATATTGTACCTATACGTTTGACGAAATGTAAATAACCCTTCTGACTAATCCAATAAAATACAATGAAATAAAAATAGTTGGCGGCGGGCGACCTCACCCCCGTCCTGCGGCCGTCCCCTCTCCTGAAGGAGAGGGGAAGACACACCGTGTCAGGGGAGAGGTGGTGGACCTGGCGGGGTTGGATACCCTTAACCCACAACCCGGAACTAGAAACACGCAACTCTTCCAATTTTCCCGTACTCTTGGGCCATGGATTCACCGTCCAGACTGGTACTGCCGGTGCCTTTGCTACTGCTACTGGCCTGCAACCCGTAACTCGCGATCCCATTGTCTCTCCACTGCCCCGGTGCGTAACTTTGCGGTCAGCAAACAGTGAGGATTAGCGTGAGCGAGCAGCCCAAGACCTACGAATTTCTGTACACCAACTACAAATGGCCCGAGCCGGGCGCTACGCGGGACTGCCCCTTTTCCGGCGAGCCGCTGAAGCTCAATCCCCGCAACGCCAGCTACGGCGGCAAACCGTGGACCTGCCCCAAGTGCGTGTACTACTTCAGCGAGGAAGAACTGGACAACTGGAAACCTGGCCAGCAGGACGACTGCCCCACCCTGAAGGCGCGGGAGGCCGCCGAAAAATAACCCTCAACCACTGACCTTGCGGCATAGCCGCCCTGACTGTACACGGCCCGCTGGGCCGGTGGACGCTTTATTCCTTCACTAATACAGCTCCGGCTGATGGCTGGCCTTCCCCGCCGTTGGCCCCCAATGCTTCGTGTCAGGGGCTGGCGGGATAAGCGTCAAGCTCAGACCGACTCAGTTGCGGCCTTGGCGTCCCTTCGGCCCGTATGCATGCGCACCTCAGGGCGGGCTTTGTGGTTTACTCTTGCTGCTCGCTGATGGCTGGTTTCGGGTTTCGGGTTAAGAAATTCAGATTCTCATCTATTTGCGACCTTTGTGTCTTTGTGGTTTATTCTTGCTGCTCGCTGCCGGCTGGTTTCGGGTTTCGGGTTAAGAAATTCAGATTCTCATCTATTTGCGGTCTCAGTGTCTTTGTGGTTTACTCTTGCTGATTGCTGACGGCTGGTTTCGGGTTTCGATTTAAGAAATTCAGATTCTCCTCCCTTTGCGCCTTTGTGGTTTACTCTTGCTGACCGCTGTTTACAAGTAAGGCCGCAGGTTGGTGGAGCGGGACTTGTGCTGCAGGCGCCGGATGGCCTTTTCCTTGATCTGGCGGACGCGCTCGCGGGTCAGGTGGAACTCCTCGCCGATCTCGTTCAGGGTCAGGGCGTAGTCCTGGTCGATGCCGAAATACATCTTGATCACACGCCGCTCCCGTTCCTTGAGCGTACCCAAGGTGCTGCTGATCTCTTTTTTCAGCGATTCCAGGGCCAGGCTGGCGTCCGGGTCGGGCATCTGCCGGTCGGGGATCACATCCATGAGTGAATTGGATTCGACGTCGGAAAAGGGCATATCCAGCGACTGGTGCCGGCGGCTGATCTGGATGGTATGGGCTACCTCATGGGGCAGGCGCTCCACCCGTTTGGCGATCTCCTCCACCAGCGGTTCGCGCTCGTACTGATGCTCCAGCTCTTCGGTGGCTTTCACGATGCGGGTAATGTCACCCTGCCGGTTCAGGGGTACCCGTACCATGCGTGAGTGCTCCGACAGGGACTGCAGGATGGCCTGGCGCACCCACCAGACAGCGTAGGAGATGAACTTGAAGCCCCGGGATTCGTCGAAACGCTTGGCGGCTTTGATCAGGCCGATGTTGCCTTCGCTGATCAGGTCCTCCAGCGGCCGCCCCTGCCCCTGGAATTTCTTGGCAACGCTGACCACGAAGCGCAGGTTGGCCACAATCAGTTCGTGCTGGGCCTGGGTGTCGCCCTGCTTGATCTGCTGGGTAAGCACAATCTCCCGCCGGGGATCGAGCGGTTCAAACTTGCTGATCTCCGAAAGATAGTTACCCAGTGCGCGATTCGATACACGTCCCATAAAGTGCCTGCTGCCTCCCAGGTAGCAATATTAAAACGGTCCAGGTAGTGCGCACAATACCGACTGCTCAGGAATCATGGGTATTAAAATAAAAACAGTGCGGTCCGCGGAGCGCTCTGGCAAGCATGATCTGGAAATGGTAATTTTGCCTTCCTAATATAGGTAATTGGATTTGAATAAAGCGATTATCAGCTACTTGTTGCGCAATGAGCGGGTGGAAAGCATCCACCTGACGCACGCCGCTCTGGTCGGTCCGGAAGGGGAAACCGTGTTCGCCGCGGGCTTTACCGATGCGCCGCTGTACGTCAGGTCGGCGGCCAAGCCGTTCCAGGCGGCCGTTCTGCATCTGTCCGGCGCCGTTGAGAAGTATTCCCTGGGAACGGAGGATCTGGCCGTCGCCTGTGCGTCACACGGTGGGGAGCCGCGCCATATCGAGGTGCTGCGGCAATTTCAGGATAAGGTGGGGGTCAGCGTGGACGATCTGGCGTGCGGCGCGCATTTCCCCTTCAATCGCCAGGCGGAAGAGCAACTGCTCGCGGATGGGACACAACCGACCCAACTGCACAACAACTGCTCCGGGAAACACACGGCTTTCCTGGCCGCGGCCAAGGCCCTGGGAGCGCCTTTGGAAGGGTATCTGGAGCCCGACCATCCTGTGCAAGCGGCCATATTGATGGAACTGAAGCGGCTCGCCGGCCTGGACGAAATACCGGTGGGTGTAGACGGCTGTTCAGCGCCCACTTACTTC
>DAOWIJ010000023.1 GCA_030640955.1 Fidelibacterota bacterium | reverse complement strand
GTATGGGGTGAGATATGGGATTCTTTGACCGCTTCAAAAAGACAGGCAGGCAGGCCAGGGACGCCGCGGCCGCCAAATCGGAGGAACTGGCCCGGACGGCCGCCGAGAAAGCCGATCAGCTCAAGGATAGCGCCCAGGCAGCCGTATCCTCAGGTGTGGATAAGGCCCAGGAGGCCATCGGTGATGCCAGGGAAAAACTGGCCGATGCCACCGCCGACGCTAAAGAGAAACTGGCCGATGCCACCGCCAAAGCTGACGACGCCCTGGCCGATGCCAAGGCCAAGGCCCAGGAGGCCATCGACAAGGGCCGGCAGAAACTGGACGAGCTGAAAAAAGACACCGACTGAAACCCGTAAAATAGGCAGCTGACTAGTTTACCCCGCCAACGGCTGGGAAAGTGTCTGGGGTGAGTTCTCCCGTACATTCGGGCTATGGATTCACTGTCCAGATTTGTACTGCTGCTGCCCTTGCTACTGCTACTGGCCTGCGAGGTGGGGCTCACACTTTAAACCCGACGCATTGAAAGCGTTATGCCACGCAACGTTTTGACGCTTGCGAGTCTGGGTCCTGTAGCGGGGCTCAGGCTTTTTTTATGTGTCAGATGCGGGCCCTGAAATCTTGCTCGATTTGTATTTTAACCGGCTATGACCTATATTGATGGCACTACGATTTGAGGAGGTTTCCCATGGAAATAAGAGCGGAGTTAAAAGATGGCGCCGGCGTCCTGGTTCGGACCATGGACAAGGATGACCTGGACAGATCCATCGCTTTCTTTCAGGGATTGAGCGCCGAGGACCGGAAATACCTGCGCCGGGACGTGACCCGGCCCGAGGTGGTGGCCGAGCGCATCAACAGGATAGGCAGCGGCCAGGTGAAACGGCTGGTGGCCTTGGTTGACGATGAAATTGTGGCCGACGGTTCCCTGGAACTGGAGGGCTTGGGCTGGAAACGGCACGTGGGCGAGCTGCGGCTGATCGTGGCCCAGGCTTTCAAGCGCAGGGGTTTGGGCACACTCATGGCCAGGAAACTGTTTGCCCTGGCCGAGCGCGAGAACGTGGAAGAGATCGTGGTGAAGATGATGAAGCCGCAGTCCGCGGCCCGGCACATCTTCAAGAGGCTCGGCTTCCACAAGGATACCGTACTCACCGAATACGTACGTGACCAGAGCGGCGCCATACAGGACCTGATCGTCATGCGTTGCAGCATCGAGGAACTGATGCGCGAACTGGAATATTTTATGGCCGATTCGGACTGGCAGCGCACCCGCTGAGAGTCACCCTACCCTCTGGCGGGGTCCCATCCAATATCCAATATCGAATATCCAGTATCCAGTATCGAGTTACGAGTATCCAGCCCCGCCGATGGCGGTATGCGCACTCCCCGCTGTTAGCGGGACTTCGCACCCCCCGACTTCGTCGTCCCCCTCTCTCGCCAGCATCCAAAATAGCATCTAGAAAGAGGGGGAATTTTGTGGCTCTATGCGGGTTCGGTGGCAGTATATTTGCATCATGCCCAGGGGAGAATTCCAGAAGCACCACCAGATCAGCCATCATCCTGAGCTCGTCGAAGGATGCGAAAAGCGACGCAGCCACAAAGCATTGGTAGCTTCATTTTTGCCCCTCTTTCCGGATGACATTCGGATTTAGGCGAGAGAGGGGCAGTCCCGATACTTCGGGACGGGGTGAGTGGCCGAAAAGAACCGGCTCGCTGATCTGCCTAAATTACCTCACGACGCTGACGTGATTCTCTCTTCATCCAACCCCGCCGTTGGCGGGATTCCATCGAGTATCCAGTATCGAATATCGAGTATCCAGTATCGAGCCCCGAGTCCCAAGTCTCTAGCATCCAGCCCCACCGATGGCGGGCATGATATGGCAAAGTTTTCCTTGTTATTTGGATGAATAGGTCTTATTATACGGCTGGTACAGTAATAATCATCCCCCCAGCGGGTTCCGATGGCCTTAAGGGGATATTTAGGAGGTGCTTAGCAGGTAGCATAGCATACATAGAATAAACGGCGGATCGATCTTCACAGACTTCATTCGAAGATATCTATCCGTCACATAACAGATTCTGTCTGTCGCCTAATTGATCTGGAATCGGATCAAACGGGGGACCCAACTCTTGGGGTGTATCCCGCATATGCGGGAGGGACACCTTCTGGTCCTAACCCGTCAGCTAACCCCGTAGGCATTGGAAGGGACAGATTTTTAGACCATTTGGGCTACAGACATTTCTGCGGTCCTTTTTTTTTGCTGAGATTAACGAGATTCTGCAAAAAGGAAAAACAATGGAACTCGAATTTTTCACTCATATCATAATCCTGGCATTCCTTTGCGAATTGGTGGATTCTACCTTCGGTATGGGTTACGGTACTATCCTGGCGCCCGTACTCTTGATAATGGGATTTGAACCGGTAGAAATAGTCCCTGCCGTACTGCTCTCCGAGTGTATAACCGGATTGACGGCAGGGGTTGCGCACCATGGCTTCGGGAATCTCAATCTGCGCCGGGGCTCACGCGATTTAAAGGCCGCCGCTCTATTGGCAGGACTCAGCTTTGCCGGAGTCCTGTTGGCCGTCGGCATCGCCGTAAGCGTCCCTGCGTGGATAGTGAAGCTATATATTGGTGTTCTGGTTCTCGGTATAGGGACATTCATCCTAATACGCTCGCGTCGGCCGGTTCCTTTTTCCTGGAAACGGATCGTTGGATTAGGATT
>DAOWIJ010000204.1 GCA_030640955.1 Fidelibacterota bacterium | reverse complement strand
GAAGATCGGCTATCCGGTGCTGCTTAAGGCGGCCGGCGGCGGCGGCGGCAAGGGTATGCGGGCCGTCAAGGCTCCCGACGAACTGGAAGCGGCCTTTCAGCGGGCCAGATCGGAAGCGGCCAGCGCTTTTGCAGATGACCGTGTTTATATGGAAAAGCTACTCCTCGAGCCACACCACGTTGAGGTCCAGGTATTTGCCGACAGCCAGGGCAATGTTGTCAGTCTGGGTGAACGGGAGTGCTCCGTACAGCGCCGCTACCAGAAGATAATCGAGGAGACCCCTTCGCCATTTATCACGGAGGCCGTGCGCACAAAATTACACGCCCTGGCTCGGGATATCACCACTGCCTGCGGTTACCTGGGCGCGGGAACGGTGGAATTTCTCGTGGATCGCGACCAGCATTACTATTTCCTGGAAATGAATACGCGGCTCCAGGTGGAGCATCCGGTTACGGAGCTGACCACCGGTTACGATCTGGTGGCGGAACAGTTGGGCGTGGCTGCCGGACAGCCGCTATCTTTTCGGCAGCAGGATATATCACCGAAGGGGGCGGCCATCGAGTGCCGCATCTACGCGGAGGACGGGTTCAGCAATTTTGCCCCTTCCACCGGCGAGATATTGGAGTTCAGTGAGCCCGGTGGCTTCGGTGTGCGCCTGGATCACGGCATCCGGACAGGGATGGAAATAACGCCCTTTTACGATCCCTTATTGGGCAAACTGTGCACCTGGGGCCAAACCAGAAGTGAGGCAATCGAACGCATGGCCCGGTCGCTGGAGGAACTGCGGATTGTAGGCATACGCACCACCGTACCCTTCTGTCTGGCGGTCATGGGGGAATCCGATTTCAGGGCTGGCGAGTATTGTACCAGTTACATTGACGAACACGCGTCAGTATTGCAGGCCGCATCGGGGGATACCCAGCACACAATCCGCGAAGCAGCCGCTCTTGGCGCTGTGCTTTTCAGTACGGCCCAACCGGCATCGGAAGTCGGCGCCAACCAGACCAACGATGGCGCTACCAACTGGCGGCAGATTGGCCGCGAAAGGCAGCTGCGCTGATGATCTTCGAAGCGGACCTCGCCGGCCATAAAATCGAGCTTGAACTGCGGCAGGAGAATGGCGCGGCCATAGTTGCGATCAACGGTCAGGAACCGCAGTTGGACCTGGTGCGTCTGTCAAGGTATTCCTATTCCCTGCTGATGGACGGCGCTTCACATTTTCTTTCGATCAGGCCATCCCGTGAGGGCTACATGGTCACGTTGCGGCAGCAGACCTACATCATTAAACTGCGCACCGAACTGGACCTGACCATCGATAAAATGGGCTTGCGCAATAAGGCCGCCAGCCGGAGCGGAACCGTAGCGGCGCCTATTCCGGGACTGATCGGCGCCATCAATGTTGCCGAAGGCGATGTAATTCAGGTGGGTGATAAGCTGCTGATTCTGGAGGCCATGAAGATGGAGAACGAGATAGTCGCCGGTCAGAACGGGACGGTCAGGACTGTCCTGGTGGAGACGGGTCAGGCCGTGGAAAAAGGGACCGCGCTACTGGAATTGGCGGACTGAAAACAGTCAGTGTTTCCGACCGGTTTTCTTGCGTTTCGTTCCTGTTGGCAGGCTCGTCAGATACCACAAATAATAGCCGGAGCCAATAGTTGCCAGACCCAGCAGCGACATGAGCCTGATAAGCCAGTTGTTGAAATCCTGCCCGGTGTCGAAATCCAGAATGTGCAGTCGCCACAGGAAATCGTAAACCCGCCACAGTACGTTGCGCCGGGCGGTTACTTCCCCCGTGTGCACGCTGATATAAATGGCGGGGGCCTTCCAGTGCTCGAATGTGACGCACCAGGCTGGAATGGGTCCCTGGTATTTGCCGCTATGCTCCTTGATCCGGTGTACTGACCTGAGCTCGGCATCAGGCAGAAAATCGTGCCGGGCCACTTTGATAGCAGTGGTCCGGTTAATGGGCGAGATGCGGTCCCCGGTGATGGCATCGTAGGTTTCGGCCCGCTGGTCATCCATGATAAAACGGTAGACGGGCACGTTGAGGAGCTTGCCCAGCCGAATCTCGCGCACGGTGGGCAGGTCGCTGTTGCGGATGATCTCGGGGATCAGCGCCAGAAAGTTTTCGTACTTCAGGTTTTCCGGTTCCAGGCGGGCTATTTCCGCTTCGCCGCGTACTTCGGCCATGCGCACCCAGGAGAAATACAGCCCCCCCAGCGACCACAGAAACAGCTGGATGCCTATTATGGGGCCTAACCGACGGTGCCAGGTACGGATCAGTTTTTTTCTGCCGGCCAGAGACATCCGTTTTGACCTTGAAGAATCACTTTGATATGCAGATTGTGAAGGCCAATAATTCGATCCGATGAAATGGCATTACCGGCAAGTTAGGCAACGGCGCCCTTCTTGGCACTAATCATTTTAGGGCCGCGGCGCGGATATATGCACGAATTGAAGAGCAGCGTATGCCCCCGTTGGCTCGCCGTTCATAGATAGCAGACGATCAGGGATTTCCCCCTTAATGGTCTTCCATTATCTGGATTATCGCATCCTGCGCTTCCGGCATGTCCAGGCGACCCAGGGCACTCACAGCCTCAGTGCGTACTTTTACGTGGGGGTCATTCCTTGCCAGATCCAGTAATATTGGCACAGCTTCAATACGATCGCTACGGCCCAGATACCGGACGGCATTGCGCCGGGCGCCGCTGTCATCCGCGTGTTGAGCAATGTCCGCAAGGTACTTGAAGCCGGCCTCGGTATCGGACCTGCTCAGCGCCCTGAGCGCCGCCTCTCTCACCTTAGGGGAAGGATCTTCTCTGGCAATCAGCCCCAGCTTCTCAACAATGATCCTGCTTTCCATATGCCCCATGGCGTAGACCGCCTTGCGCCGGAAGGTCTCGTCTTCATGCTGGTCAAAAATACGGATAAGCGCCTTCTGGGATTTCTCGTCATCGTTATTTCGTAGGCTGTAAAGGGCCGCCAGCGCAACTTCGATATCGTCGTCGCGCTGCAGCTGCTCAATAATCGGAGTGTACTTGGCCCGGTTTTTCCTGTTCGTGTCAGCCAGGCGGCGGCCGATGGTGATTAAGCTGGCCTTGGCGTCGTCGGCCCAGCTGCTGCTGGGGAAATCGTCAATGAACTGGTAATACAATTCGAACACTTCCTCGTCTTTGAAATCGGATTTTTCCCGGGCATAGCAGATCCAGAAACGGGCGTCGTCCTTGTACTTTGAGTAGGGATAGTCTACCAGATATTTACGCAGGGTCTCCAGGGCTTCAATCCATTTTTCTTCCAGAATAAGGCTATAGCCATCATGATAGGCCGCGTGCATCTGTTCCACTTCTTCCCGGGACGTGTGCTGCTGGGCGCGCAGCTCATCTCTCTCCTGACGGCCCAACTCACGCATTTCTTCCTGCCGCGATCTTGATTCAGATCGATATGAAACGCGAGCGCGTTCCATTTCCCGCTCCATCTCCTCCTGCGCATGCTCAAACTCATCATGTATCTCTATATCCTGTATGAAGGAGAAGTCCTGTATGAAGGAGAAGTCAAGGTCATCGATTATCTCCATGGTGTTATCAAAGAGATCCATGCCTTCCTCAAACAGTTCCAGGCCCTCTTCAAACAACAGCGGCAGCTCGCTATCCTCAATCTCCAACCGCGTTTCATCCCAAAAGAGGCCGATTGCCGAGTCCGCGTCCATAACCGTCGTGTCACCTGACACTATTACCTGTACATCCTGTCCATCCGTACCGCTGGTGATGATTAAACCTGCCGCCAGCAGGCCTTTGAGCCAGGATCGACTGTTGGTTATTCTTATTATTCCTGCTTCCATGGTTTCTATTCCTTCGAATGCTAAGCTATAATTGACGAAGTTTTTAGCGGTACCTGTCTGGGCCTTGCGCCTTTCCGGTCCAGTCGGGTCAAGGTAATTTTCAATAGTATTGAATTCTCCTCAATTCCTTCCTGGATCAAGCGAACAGTCCAGTCGAAATCATTCTGCTCACTATTGGCGAATTGCAGAAGCACGCGCTCAATTTCATCCACCAGTATTCCGTACTGCTGATCGGTAACTACGGCTTGATGGGACTTTAGTACCCGGCCCTGACGCAGCAGTTGCTGTGAGACACGTTGCTGATGCCTTAAATCGAACACCTCGTCGCCAGCTTCCAAATTATCCAGACCCATCAGGATCATCTGGGCCCGATCCAGATATTGCCCTACCAGTTCATTGAATTCGGCCACCACTGCCGGATCGAGAACCGCTGCTGTTTGCGCGCTACGTTCATTTAAGTAATCCCCGGTAAAGATCATGCGGCCAATGAATACACCCGTAATGACCAGCATAAGCGCTGCTGCCAGGGGTACCCACAGCGGTCTGCCACGCACCACCGGAATACTCAGCCAGTCCGGCCAGACGATTGACGGGCGTCGAGTGGTCTGCCGCTTTAATCGAGCTTCCAGCCGCGACATGTAG
>DAOWIJ010000179.1 GCA_030640955.1 Fidelibacterota bacterium | reverse complement strand
GGCATCATTATGTGCGCGGCTCATTTTAGCCTGCTCCACATCGCAGCACAGCGCCGCCCGGATGTTTTTATGCCGGTTGGCAGCCATGGACATGCCTATGCCCGTTCCACAGACCAGAATGCCCACGTCAGCTGTGCCCTTTTCAACGGCCTGTGCCACAGCATGGGCAAACTCCGGGTAATCGCACGAATCCGCCGAGTCGCATCCCAAATCTATGACTTCCAGATCTGGCTGATCAAGATACTCCTTCATGTATTCCTTCAGGGCAAACCCGGCATGATCTGCACCAACCGCCAAAGTTGGGCTCAAGGTCTTTTTACTTCGCGGTTGATCCAGGTATAGCAGGCGCCTTCGGGTTTGAAGATGGTCTGATTGGGATCAGTCAGGAACCAGTCGCCCTTTTGGGGTATCAGGTTCTTTTCAAGGAAATCAGCGCGTGTGCGTGCCCGTCTGTATCCGTTGGCAACCGCCGCCGAATAATCCTCATAGGCCATATTGTAGACCAGCTTATCATGGAAATTTGACAAACCACTCTCGCGCTCCGCTGAGCATTCATCGGCAGCAGCAAAATATACTTCGGCCCTGACGTAATAAGCCTCACCGGCGTTGTTGCTGGTGCTCAGACCTGTCTGGGCCCACTCCAGGGCCTCAGCGTATGCGCCTCGCTGTGTATACGCCTTGGACAGTTCGAGAGCCGTCTTGTAATCGGTTCGATTAAGGTTGTACAGTCCCTTCAGGGCAACAATGGCGCGCTCGATTTCGCCTTCATCCAGAGCGGCGCCGGCCAGGGTTTGGTAGGCCATTTTAGATGAGGGGTGCTCCTCAATCACAGACTCAAGCACCCTATAGGCCGCCGCGAAATCCATGGATTCGATCAGCCCTCTGGCGTAATCGATACCATATTGCGCCGTTCCCCGATTGGCCATCCATTGCGATTGCATGAGGCTTAGTGGATCCTTGCCGGCCAGGGAGTAGGTGGCAATAAGATCGCTCTTCACGCGGGAATTATCCGGTTCAACCTCCAGCCATTTGCTCAGAACGAAGATCAGGTCTTCGTACTTCTCCTGTTCCCGGAGCAGATCGGCCAGGGATTTATAGGCTTCGGTATTGGTCGAGTCGACTTCAATCAGTTGGTAATAGTAGCCAATCTGTCTGTCGGGCTGGTCCATTCTGCCCAGAGTGTAGGCTATATTTTCCAGCAGATTCTTATCCCCGGGCAGGTACTTCAAGCCCTGCTGGAAGGCCCAAACGGCGCTATCCAGATTTCCGAGTTCAATATAGGCCCGGCCAAAATATAGAAACACATCGCTGGCGTATTCCTCTCCGCAGCCCAGGTTGACCAGCTTTGTGTAGTTTCTCACGGACGAGTCAAATTCCCTGTTTTTATAATACTCCCAGCCGTTGGAAAGGGCGATCTGGCAATCTCGGTCTCTTTTGGCCTTTTCAGCCTCGCTCAGGACGGGATCCTCAGGCTCGGCCGGCGGAGGTACGCACATCTGGGTCACAAACGCAATCCCAGCCAGTGCAATCAACAGTATAATTGAAACCCTTGTCTTTCTTCTTCCGGTCACTTTTAGTCCCATTCTTTTTTTTGTCTTGCAAACCACAATTCGCCTGTAGTGATGCCCAACGAAAATATTAAAAAGTCCTCTTTGGGTAGTAAGGAATTAAGATCCTCTCTGCTCCCCAATTCAACTGATAAGTCTACCCGGTGACTGCGGGCATAGGGAAGCCCCAGGCCCAGGGTTATGCCAGTTTCAATCCAGGGAGTGTTTCCCGAGCCGTAAAGGTAATAAGATTCACGCTTCAAACCTAAACGATAAAACAATTTACGAGTATTTATAGCGTTAGTCCTGGTAGTATAAAATGTCCAGCCCAGTCGGAAGGCATTGGCACGTTCGATGGTTTTACTGAATAGCTCCTGGCCTTGGTCAGCGCCGAAATTGGCCATCCTGGAATATTCGCCAGCCAACCGCTGTCGTGCGGTAAGATCGTAACCAAAACCGAGGTTAAAGGTAGCTGGTTGAACCATATCACGATAAATCTGCTTGGATTCTGATATTATGCCTGGCAGGGCCGTGTGGTTGACAGCACTTAATGATAAGGGCCAGGTCATTTTCAGTCCTAGTTGCCCAGGCCGCTCAAATGGGTTGTCCCATAGCAGGGCCAAATCCAGCATCTTGCCGGAGAATTCCGAGCGGCGCTCGGACACCAGGCTTGTGCCCAGCTCATCATCCCAGCGACCAGTCTCGAGAAACGCTATCGTATCACGATCAGTTATAGTGCCAAATTGAATAAGGAGGTTGACACCGACAGAGACATTGTCAGCAATCTTCCTTGAATACCCCATTCGAAGGGTAGATATGCCGCCGATCGATATCCGTCGCTCGGCATATTGCAGACTGTCTCCGGAATCCAAGACCGTGTCAACTGTGTCCTGGCCCGCCAAATTCATCCTTGAATACGGCTCCAGCCCGATTCCCCAGGCGGTCCGGTTATTGGTATGCGCGATAAAATTGAGGCCTTGAAATCTGGTCCGGTAAAGATCGTCATTCCCTGATATTGCAGTGCGAGAATGGCCCAGCGCAATATTCAGATGGGTATTGTCAGCTCTGTACCAGGACGCCGGGTTTGAATAAAGCGGTTCACTGCTGCTACCGGGAATAATCGTGATACCCCCCATTCCCCGGCTGCTTATATCAGAGGGTCCAAGACGCATGCCATAGCCGTACAGCTCCAGTTGCGACTGCCCGGGCAGCCAAACCCATAACAGGCCGGTAATGGCCCAAATCTTGAGTAGGTTAAAGCTCAATTTGCACCACCTTGGTAGGGCACGCCATAGATGATTTCCAGGCGCGGCTTCAAGACGCTATCGCTCGTCCCATGACCCCACAAATATAGATCATCGAGGTCATTATTGGAAGGCCTGACCACCAGATCGATGCCATGATTAACAAGAGTGCCGTTTATGTACCCATCCAGTAATACGTTCAGGTTGATGGTCAAGCTATCGACATCCGAATCGTAGCGGCTTGGCAATGACTGCCAGATCTTTAAAGAGTCCGCACTTGATCCTTCCACCACCCTGGCCGGCACATGAATCTCCATTGCTGATCCGTTCAGCGTACTGTTGTCCCGATCGACGAACAGAATCAGTTTTGCGCCGGCAACCGGTAACTGCTCAGCCCCACCGAATGTATGGTTCAAATCAATATGCAGCCGCTGGCCGTCGCTGAAATTCAGTCGATGAGATCCACCAGGTGTGGTATCAATGTTGGTCGATGGCGGATAGATGCTCAGGTCGTCAGCAGCACGGTAATATACTGTTTTTGTGGTAACTCCACCCGTATCAGTGGTATCAGTATAATTCAGCACCAGGTATGGTGTCCGGACCAGCTCCGATGAGGTAAATGACGCCACGCTGCCCCCGTCGGCGCGCGTGATCAGGTATCCGTTGTTGGTGATTACCCCAGAGTGGATGGGCTCCATGGCGGCCTGGCTGACAGGCAGCGCCAGGTGTCCCACGTTGGCCGTATCTATGGAACTGAAACTTGTATATACCAGGGCATCGCCAATCACCAGGGATGTGTCAGAGATAAATGACGTATCGGCAAAATCAGAGATAGTAAGTGCGGTATCGCCCTCAGTCCAGACACTATCTGCCACGGCATTGATCTGGCTCACGGAAAATATAGCGTTAGTGTCGGTTTCGATACCACTGAGATCATCGACAAACAGATACAGGTAGGCTGATTCGTAGTTGGCTATAAGACTGGAATCGGTTTGCGCATCAGGGAATCGGATCAGGATGCCCGCTTCCCGGGCGGCATCTCCGTCGATCCGCCCAACGTATAGAGTATAGCTGCCTCCATGGGCCGGCGTATGTTGATAATCACTTACAGTCAAGGAATAGTATCTCTCATAGATGAGATCCCAACGGTTTTCAGGTGACTGGTCAATCACTGGATTCTCATCACATCCCTGCCATCCCACGACGGCTAAAACGAGCAGCGCCGTTCCAATAATTTCTTTTCCAATAAAGGAATGCCAACCAGTGCGATACATAGATAGTGCTAAGTGCGGGGGTACTTAAATGTTCCTGAGTATCTCTTCGAGCCCGTCGGCGCCCTGTACCCAGTCGTCAGGAATCTTGAGTGTACTGACATTATTGTTAGCTTTCAGAAGCTTCTTAATTAGGGGATGCTGTTCAAGTTCGTTGGCCAGTTCACTATCGGGTGCTTCAACCGTTACAATGCTGTCGGCGAAATTGAACGCCAGTTCCAGATTCTCGATCTCTTCACCCATTCTGGGAAGACGGTCATCCTTGTGATCTGACAGACTTACGGCATCATACGATTCTTTATTGAAGATACTGTACTCGTTCACCGAATGCAGCATGAAGACAGTCTTGATCCCCTGGTAAAATTCATCCTGGGCATACTGCAGATTGTACAGGGCAGGGACGAAGCTCATTTGCCAATCGTTGCAGATAATGATATCCGGTTTCCAGTAGAGATGCTTGAGATTTTCCAAGGCAACCCGGGCAAAATAGGCATATCTTTCCGGATTGTCTTTTAACATACGACCATTTCGGGCCTTGTAAAGCAGGTTGGTTACAGGCTTGAAGAATTCGTCATCCTCCATGAAGTACACCTGCACCTTGGTATTGGGGATAAAAGCCGACTTTACGCTTCCGATCCGTTCCTGGCCGGCGAATGTGATCGGCATATCCCGAAGCCTGATGACCTCGCGCAAAATGAATTTGCGTTCGCTGATATACCCATATTTTGGCTGGATCAGACGAATATCAAAATCCCGTTCTTGAAATATGGAACAAATACGCCGGGAAAACTGGGCGTTGCTATAAGTATCCGAAAAGGGGGCTATTTCAGATGATAAATAATATACCTTCAGCGCCATTTTGTTTGTCTTTTACAAGGGGTTAATGGGGTTATTGCAGGTACCGGCGGGCCTTTTCCCGCAAATCAGATTTGGGGAATTTTTCAATAAGCTTGCTGAATTCGGCACGTGCCTGATCGGGATTGCCGGCATTTAGATAGCATAAACCAATCTTATACTGGGCATCATCCTGTTTGTCACTATTCGGAAACCTGGCGACTTTCTCAAATTCGGTAATTGCTCTTCGATAATTCTTTAAATCGTAGAAACATTCGGCCAGCCAATACTGAGAGTTATCGGCGAGTTCGTGAGTTTTGCCGCTTTTCAGCAGCTCGATGAACTGATTGCTGGCCTCCCGGAATTGCCCATTCTGATAGGCTGTCAAGGCCGCAATATAACTACGGCGGAACTCTTCATCGCTGAGTTCCGATGGCGTATCGGTATTGATGGAACTGCGGGCGGCCATGATGTCGTTAAAGCTGTTGGCCAACGATACGATCTTATTCTCAATCAGGACCATCTGCGAGAGGATCTCAAAATTCGTGCTGTCGACATATACAGCTTTATCCTCCAAGAGGTTTATTTTATTCACAATCAGGCTGAGCTGATTCACCAGTGCCAATTCAGAGCTGTCCATGGCCGCATTGGCCGCCACGGCCGCCTTCAAAGCCGCCTGTAGCTCCGGCAGTACGCTGTTGACCAGCTGCAACTGTGCCTCCAGTCTGCGCACCCGGCTAATGAGACTGTCCTGTGAGCTCTTCATTCCGGCCAGACGGGCATTCAGCTTTCTGATCTCCTGGCTGCTATTGGTGCTTCTCTTCGGGACTGGCTTTTTCCGGGTGGTCCGCTCCTGCATCTCGGCACTGTTTAGAACGGCCAATGCAGGCGTCTGCTGAACTACCGGAGCGGGCCTTTTCGCACTCGCAAGTGAAATGAAAAAGCATATGAGTATTGCCAGGGCAAGCGAGCGATTCATCAGTCCTCCCTAAGAAATGGACGCAATTTCCTACCGGAACTAGCTTAAAATTTAACGCTAATTTTTGTCGGTTACGAGGAGAAATATATAGTTCGGTCAACGGGTAATATATTGACGGCATTTTGTCCAGCCGCGATCAAAGCTCACCGGCCAGGACATAATGTGATAAGCCAATCATCAGCATACAGGTCAGCAGGAACGAGCCCCCATAGCTCATAAATGGCAGCGGTAGACCGGTTACCGGCATCAGACCGGAGGCCATCCCCATATTCACAAAGATGTGCACCAGAAAAACAGTGGCGAATCCGATGATGATCAGACTGGCATACTGATTTTGGGTGGTGGCCGCTCGATCAACCAGGCGCAACAGCAGCCAGGTAAACAGGATAAGTGCCGCCAGGATGGCGATAAAACCAAGCTCCTCACCGATGACGGCGATTATAAAATCGGTGTCGGTAACAGGCAGGAAGCGAAGATGGGTCTGTGTGCCCTCGCCGATTCCCTTCCCGAACACGCCACCCGAGCCGATGGCAGTTCGCGATTGGAGCACCTGATAGCCGGCCCCATGGGGATCCGCGCCGGCATCCAGCATGGTCAGGATTCTGCGCTGTTGATAGGGCTGCATTTTATTCCATAGGGTAGGGGCCAGAGTGCCAAACAACGCATTAACTGTAAAATTGATCACACCCCACTTTAGACTCAGATTGGTAAAATATACCACCAGAACAACTACCAGCATCCAGACGGAAAAAGTGTAAAAGGAAAAACCGGTTATCAGGCTGATTATGGGCGCTATGATGATAAACAGATGCAAGGGAGCTACACCGGCCCAAAACATCATGGCAAGCGCCGTAGCAATAAAAATTATTGCCGTACCCAGGTCAGGTTGTCCCATAATCAGGATGGCAGGCCCACTGGCAATGGCCAAAGGTACCAGTGCGAAATGAAATTTATCGATCTTTTTCTGGTTTTCAGCCAGGTATTTGGCTAACGCCAACACAACGATGATTTTCCCGAACTCCGAGGGCTGGAACTGGATCCCAGCAAACAGCAGCCACCTTCGGCCGCCTGCAACTGCCGGCATCAGGTAGGTAAGCGCCAGGAGCAGCACTAAAGCTCCGTACAGCCGGTATGCGTGATCGGTGTATAACTTGGGATTGATGAATCGCAGGGTCCAGATGACTCCCAAAGCAATGGTTAGCCAGATCAATTGCCTGAAGAACGATGAAGACCAGATGGGCCCTGCTAAGCCCGTGCTGTACAGGCCCATAAAGCCAATGCATAATAGCAGGCCAACAGGGACCAGCATGATGCCGTCCCAGACGATCAGGGTTGAATAGCCTTTACTGAATTTCAGCAAGCTCCTGATCTCCTGTTGCGTCGTACCGTTCCAGGAAAGCCTGTAGAACCTGGCCGGCTAATGGAGCAGCTACCCGTGAACCCAGACCTCCCAGTTCCACCAGCACCGTGATAACCACTCGCTTCCCTGTCGGTGTAACCATATATCCTGTAAACCATGAGTGTCCATCGCCGTGGGGATTCTCGGCTGTGCCGGTTTTCCCGAAAACCTGGGCGCCAGGAATGTTGGCCCGGAATCCGGTGCCACGGTGGCCATTAACCACCTGATACATGGAGTTTTGCAGGTGCTCCCAGACATGGTCAGGCAGATCGATAGAGCCACTCGAAGTACTCCGCTGGTTCGCGTTGATAATCAGGGTGGGGTGAACCAATCGACCGCCGTTTGCGATAGCCGCCGTCATGCGCGTAATCTGAAGCGGCGTAACCAACAGATCTCCCTGGCCCAGTACCAGGTTCAGCAGGTGTCCCGCCGTCCAGCCCTCGTCGGCGTACTTGCGATCCATGTAGTCCGGCGTTGGTACCAGGCCCGTAGATTCCTGTCCAATATCAAAGCCTGTTGCTTCCCCAAAGCCAAATTTTTTGGCCATTTCCACCCATGCCTTGAATCCGATCTGTTGAATCAGTTTGTAGAAATAAATATTGCAGGATACTCTCAGAGCAGCAGTAAGGTCCACATCCCCGTGACCGGGCCATACGTTACAGTGAAAATTCCGATCGCCGAAGGGATAAACACCTTCGCACAGTATGGTAGCATCGGGATCAATCACTCCACCAGCCAAGGCAGCTGCGGCGGCGATGAGCTTAAAGGTCGATCCGGGCGGATAGAGTCCGTCAGCCGGTCGGTTCAGCAATACTTTATCGGGATGTTCACGCCAGTATTCCCACAGGCTGGGCGAGATGGGACCGATGAACGGAGCCAGTACGTAATCAGGGGCACTGACGTAAGTGAAAATGGTTCCATCATCGGGATCCATCAGAATCAACGCTCCCCGCCGTCCTTCCATGAGCTGTTCTCCGGTGGCCTGAAGATCAATGTCTATAGACAGGATAATGCTGTCCCCGGGGACTGGATAAAGAGTGGGCTTGTGGGGCACGCTTCCCAAATCCCGGAGCAGGTTGTCGACCAGGTGATATTTGTATCCATCGATGCCCCGCAGGCGCTGCTCCAGCGCTTTTTCAATTCCGGCGGCGCCCACAACATCTCCCATGCGATAGCCGTCCTTGCGGAACGATTCATATTCCTCTTCGGCAATTGGCCTGAGATAGCCGATAATGTGCGTTGCGCGAGCTCGCGAAGGGTAATGCCGGATGGAGCGATCCACAAAGAAGATTCCCGGAAATTCGAGGCGGTGTTCCTCGATGTAAGAGCGTTGTATGAAAGAAATATCATCGTATAGGATCACCGGCTGGTAACGCTTGTAGAAGCCGCTGGCATCAGTTACGATCTGGTTGATTTCTTCGGGTCCCAGGTCAAGATACCTGCCAAGGCCTTCCAGCGCTTCGAGAGTATTATTTACCTCGGCTGGGATTACCGCAAGGCTGTACTGGGCACGGTTGGTTACCAGATAATCACCGTTCCGGTCAAGTATTACTCCCCGGGGCGCCGGCAGCCGTATTTCGCGGATGCTGTTATTTTCGGCATAAGCGGCATATTGATCGTGATTTATGATCTGGAACTGGAAGAAGCGCAAGCCAATAATGCTCATCAGTATTACAATCGAGATTGCAATCAGATTCCGCCGCCAGATTAATGTCTTTGTACTATCACTCACGCTTCAGCAGATACTAACGGTAACATATAGCGGATACTGATAACTAAGATGCTGGATATTAAGGCTTCTATCAGAATATTCGTCGCCAGGATGCCCCAAGAGGTATCCAGACCCTGGACCATGACCGTCTGATAAATCAGGGCGTGCCCCAGGATGCTGCCAAAGATGTAGAGATTGATGACCTTCGGTGTCCATACCGCCAGATTGCCGTTTAGCGTACCGACAGTATAGCCAACTACTGACTTCGCCAGCGCGTTTGCTCCCAGCACTGTGAGCGACCCGGAAATATCCTGTGAGAGACCTGCGAGAAACCCAATAGTTATGCCGACAAACCGGCCATATCTGGAAGACAGGAAAATAATCAGGACCAGAATGAAATCCGGTCTCACATCGGCAATGCTGAGCATAGGCGCCGCATAGAGTTGCGCCAGCATCGTCATGAACAGTACCAGGGTGATTTTAAGAATCTGGCCCATGCCACTTCATCACAAAGACATGTTCCACCACTTTGGGATCGGCCAGCATATGCACACGTACCCGGCTGTAAGTCTCTCCCGGGATAGAATATACCTCCTCCACCACGGCAACCGGCAGGTTCTTTGGATATATATCGGAAAATCCGGAAGTCAGCACCTTGTCACCAGGCTTGATCATGCCGTCGGTCGTGATTCCACTCACTTCGCCAAGCGATCCGTGGAGTGGTCTTAATATGCCCCGTAGCCCGGCCTCACCCAGTTTTACCGATAAGCGAAAATTGCGGTCATTGATTAAATGGACCACCGTTGCCCGGGCTGATACGTTAGCCGTCTTCCCAATCAGACCATCGGTACTCAGAACAGGCTGGTTAGACATTATTCCCTGATCTCTCCCTACATTCAGCGTCACCGTGCTGACGACACTGGAGGCGCCACGACTGATCACCTCGGCCACCTGAAGGTCGTAAGGAGTGTTCTCAGTGAACTGGAGTATTTCACGGAGGTGCTCGTTTTCCCGGGCGACATCCGCCAATTCGGCATTCAGCAGGGAATACCGTAGCAGCTGTTGCCTCAGGACTTGATTCTCTTGCTTATAACTGATGAAATCCGAAAGGTCCAGGCCAGGTCTCGGTATTGAACCGACGATCTCAATATATCCGGCCTGCAGAGTGAGGGCTTGCCGGGATTCGCCGGTTAGTAGAAGCATCAGGGAGATTATGATTGCCAGCAGAAGATAGAGCAGCTCCCTGATATAGAATAGTAATTCAAATAGGTTTCTCACACTCGTTAAATCATTTTATATCATTATTGCTCTATAGAGCTTTATGTCCTCCAGGACCATACCGGTGCCCCTTACCACGCTCAGCAGTGGTTCTTCCGACACATGTACCGGTAGATTGGTCTCTTCACGCAATACTTCATCAAGCCCTTTTAATAAGGCGCCTCCACCGGTCAGAATGATGCCCCGGTCGAGAATATCGGAACTCAATTCGGGCGGAGTGCGCTCCAGGGCTCGCTTGATGGCATTTATTATTTGAATCAAGGTATCAGACAACGCCTTGCGAATTTCTACCGGCGAGACTGTGATGGTCTTTGGTATACCGGTAACCAGGTCGCGGCCCTTTATGACTACGGAGTCGTTTTCGTTACCTACGCCTGTGCCTACCTGGATCTTTATGCCCTCTGCTGTGCGGTAGCCTATGTCAAGTTTGTGTTCATTATGGAACCAGTCAACGATACCTGCATCCATCTCATCCCCGGCCACGCGGATGGCTTCTTTGGTGACGATCCCATTCAAGGCGATCACTGCGATTTCGGTGGTGCCGCCACCAACATCCACGATCATATTGCCCACCGGTTTGGAGATGTCCAGACCGATACCGATGGCCGCTGCCACCGGCTCCTCGATCAGGTGGACTTCCTTGGCGTTGGCCCGTTCGGCCGATTCCCGTACAGCCCGTTGCTCGACCGGTGTAACCCCTGACGGTATGCAGATTACCATTCGCGGACGGGCTATACGACTCAGGTTCATTTTGCGGATAAAACCCTGGATCATACCGTCGGCCATCTGGAAATCAGCGATTACGCCGTCTTTAAGGG
>DAOWIJ010000255.1 GCA_030640955.1 Fidelibacterota bacterium | reverse complement strand
TCAGTTAGACGCATGACCGTAAGTAGACTCATCGCAATAGCGCTTCCATAAGCAGCGCCAAGACCACCTAATTTGGGTATAAGGATTATATTGGCGACAACATTTACTGCCAGAACGCTAATACTATTTATCAGATTCAGATGCTGCCGCCCGGTCATCATCAATAATGTTGCACTACCTGTCGCCAGGGCCAGAATGACCTGGCCTGCCGCCAGCACGAGCAATATTAGCCGGGCCTGAAGAAAATCCGCTCCAAACAACAGTAATACCTTGGAAGCATATAAATAGAGGAAAAGGAAGGACGGCCATACCAGCGCCAGGCCCCATTTCCCACCCAATTTCAGGATTTGTTTGATCTTGCTCAATTGCTTTTGTGCATGGAACTCGGCCATAAAAGGGCCGTTGATGGCGTTTAAGGCGACGATAAAGGCCCCCAGGAAGCCCGCTGTTCTGACAGCCGGCTGGTATAGCCCGGTGGCAATTGTACCTTTAAAATAGCCCAGCATCACTATATCGCTCATATAAAGCAGAATTCCCATAACCGAAGTAAACATTATTGGCATTGAGAATCTGATCAGCCCGGGAGACGGTGAAACCAACGGCTTGATCCCCAAAGGGACCAGTCGGCCTAATAACATAACGGCTACTATGGCGGAAACACCATAAGCAATCAAGAATGGAATGGTGAACGTATTAGTGCTTCTCGAGAAGCTGATAAATAGATAATAGGCAGCGATCATCACCATTGCCGGCAGTACGTTAAGGGCTACAACGCGGTGCTTAATTACCTTGAATCCCTGACTGGCGCTTACACACACGGTAGCGACCGCAGCCAGGGGAATGGCCCAAGCCATGACCCTAAGGGCATCACCGAGATCGGGGCCCTCAAAATGAAATATCCTGCTGGCCACAAAATCGGCCTGCCAAAACAGCACAGCAGCGGTTACCACTCCTCCGGCCAGGGCAACCAGTGCGGCACGGAAGATAGTCGCCCGCAGCGTGGGTAAATCACTTGTTACTCTCAGGTCGGCAACAAACCGGACTATGCCCCCATCCAAGCCCAGCTTGGCGATGCTCAACAGAATCTGAATCAGCGCATTCCCAATTGCATAAATGCCGAGAAAATATACGCCGAGGAATCGAGCAACTGAGACATTAAAGAAATAGCGCAGGAGCTGACCGAGCATCTGGCCGGAAAAGGAGATCGAAGCTTCCCTTGCAATCTTGGTGCCCGATGAAGAAATTTCGCTCATATAACCGTCTATTTTCTATATGACCTTCAACGGTTCGTACAATTATTTACCTGTAACCAACGGGCTTTGAATCGGGCGCACAACGCAACCGGCAAATTTCTTCCTCTCAGCATGCTTGACAGATCTGCACAGTGTCGATAAATAAAATAAGATGTGTTGCTCCGGATGGCCAGGATTACACTCCGGAGTCAACAAAGATAAGCGCCCTCATGCTGCTAATCCTGATATATCTTTCTCGCCAGTTTGAGAATCTGCAGGAACCTAGATTCCGTCAGACTATTTCTAAAGACTCTCCTTATTTGCCAGAGCCTTCCCACTGTCAGTAAAGTGCCGAATAAAATACTTAAGATGCCGGTAAATGGATAAAATCTGGTCCCCATTGTAATCCCCTGGAAAAACAAGTCGAGTATAATAGCTACTGTGATTACATTCATGGAATCGGGGTAGCGGAACAGAATCTGCAGCCACGACCGCCGGCCGATGCTGCCGGCACTGCCCATCGGGACCTGCTCAACAGGTTCCTCGAGCTTGCCGCGGATATGCTCAAAGGAATATTGCTCCGTTCCGGCGTTAGTGACCAGACTGTCTACTACATCCAGGAGTGTGAATCTTTCGAGCCGCCCAATAAATAGGGCGGACAAGAAGCCACTGATAAGAAATTCCATTTGACCAGTTTGCATCCAGGCACCGAAGCCGATCGTAAACATATAGACGGGGATAACAATCATGTGGCCAACCAGATCGAGGTATACACCGTCGATTGACTTCTGTTCTTTCCAACGGGCTACCTCGCCATCAGAGCAATCGAGGATATAGCCCAGTTGCAGCAGTAGGATGCCAACAATGGCCCATTCGATACGGCCCAATCCCAGTAGCACCGCACCGGCAATCCCGATCACCTCCTGTATAACTGTAACCTGATTCGCCGAAAGCGGCGTCCTGACAAATACCCAGGTGAAGTAAATGGAGATGGGCCGGACTACGTAGCGGGCATAGGGTTCCGGCTCATGGGATTTGCGCACAATCCGCTTCAGGTTCTTGATTGTCGGTTTGGGCCGCATTTTTCCTCGAGCGTTCATTTATAGCCCCAGTTCGCGAGCGAATGAGCCAGGACTCGGTTAAGATCTGCCAGCTCGGTAGCATTGAAATATTCAGCGTAAGACACCGGTTTCTTTAAATACTGCAGGTTTTGATCATCGGATACCCGATATTTTAGATCGAAATGCTGATAGACGGCTTTGAGGGTTTCAAAAGGGGCGGCCAGAAAATCTTCATACCGCAGGAAATGATAATCCTGTGGCTCCAACCGGTGAATCTGGCCCTCCATTTCATTCATAAGTGCCTCCCATTGAAGACCACAAGAGATATGCGGCGGCAGTGACTGCAACTCCTCCCAGTTCGCTGGCTTTAGGCTCCACCAACGGTGCCGATCACCTTCAATCTCCTCCCTGGCTACCAGTAACGATTTGGCAACGTCGCGCCCATCGCGTACAATGCAAAGAAACCTGGCTTCTGGGAATATGGCCTTAAGGTAATGGATTTTATTTGCATTATGAGTAGACTTATTCAATATCAGACGGCTGCCCATAAGGATTGAAAGCTTATTGAAAATGCCACGAAGGAATTGATAAACAGATGGCGTCAGTGTTTGGCGGTGAGGGTAGTCAGTATGCGAGAAGACGTTTCGCCACCGGTGGTGGTCGGTTGGGTGTCTGGAATCCAGATACCAGGGCCAGAGTCGGTGTCCTTCATCTAAAGCCATAAAGCCCTTGACCTGGCCATACGAGTGTGGTTGCTGAAGATCCAGGTTCTGTCCCAACAGTTTCAATCCTATCCAGTTAACCAGGTAAACAGCGGAGGGAAAAAGATTGGCCAGTCGCGTTATATAGGCATATTCTTCGGCCAGGTAATACGTGAACCACCGGTAGATTACGGTCGTGCCTGAGCGCGGGGGGCCAATAATAAATATTGGCTCCACTTCGACAGTCCGTTGTTCAAGGAAAGGCTCGATCAGATTTCGCTCAAAAAGACCTAGAAATTTGTCTAGGAGAAACCTTTGGTTCAACGACAGCATGCTAGCCTGATGTTATTGAAGGATACAGAAATAATTCTTTGTTGTCGGATATTGATCATTTTTCTTATTGATTCGGCAACACGAACCAATTTATTCTCACTGCTGACCAGAAAACATTAATTGGAGGGGAATGGTTTCGCCAACAAGTGTTAAGAATTGGGGGAACCCCAGATAGAGTGAGCATGCCCCCAGCTGGCGAAATGTTGTTTTCCCGGCTATTCCAATCTGCAGCAATACATAGCCCTCATCGAAATTTTTTAATTCCATCCTTTTCAGGGTGAGGCTACTCCGCTTCCCCCTGCCGGTATACTTCGTCCACGATATACATGGGGCGGTCCTTCACTTCAATGTAAATGCGCCCGATATACTCACCTAGAAGCCCCAGCATGAGCAGGATAATGCCTCCCAACAGATAAATCCCCACCGCCAGGGTGGCGAAGCCGGTCGCTTCTGTTGCGTAGTGACCAAAGAGTGGGATGTTGAATACACGTATCACGAAATAAGTCATGCCGATAAGGATAGAGGTGGTGGAGATAAACAACCCCGCGTAAACCGCTATGCGGAGGGGAAACATGCTGAATCCCAGCAATCCGCTGATCGCAAGCCCGATGAGCTTCGAGGCAGTGTATTTGCTTTTGCCGGCGGACCGGGCATCCCTTTCGTAAGTGACGCCAGTCTGTCTGAATCCGGCGTAGGCCCTCAGACCCCGCACAAAGCGGATATTTTCGGTGAGGGTGTGGTTGAGTACATTTACTACTTTCTTATCCATCAGGCAGAAGTCGCCGGAATCGAGGGGAATGTCGATGTTGCTGATACGCTGCAACAGACGATAGAAAATTGAGTAGGCTGTCCGCTTGAAAATGTTCTCCTTCCGGTTCTGTCGCACTGCGTACACGACCTCGTACCCCTCCCGCCATTTCTCAAGAAGACTTAGGAGCGCTTCGGGCGGATCCTGAAGGTCCCCATCCATGATCACCACGGCATCCCCTTTGGCCGTTTTCAGTCCGGCAGAGATGGCCGCCTGGTGGCCGAAGTTCCGGGAGAGCTTCACCACGCTGAACCGGGCATCCTTCCTGGTCAGTGCCACCATCTGCTCGAGAGAATCGTCTATAGACCCGTCATCCACCAGAATCACTTCGTACTCCTCGTGCCAAAGAAGCCCCGCAGAGGTGAGGCGCTCATACAGATTGGTGATGATCTTCGTTTCATTATAAATAGGAATTACGATGGACAACATATACGAGTCCCCTCGGGTACACAATTTTCCTGGTAGTGACTCAGCTTTGGCCTTGCCCAATAATAATTGGACCACAAATCAATTATGGAATTTAACTTCTGGTTCGGCTGACCCGGCAAGTTTTGTGACAGGGGCAAGCAAAGGCTACGGAATCCGATGGACCAAGAACTTTACGAAGCGTTTTACAGGGTTGAGCAGGAACACTGGTGGTTTTGCAGTCGGCGGCATATTGTCTACCGGTTCATAGAGAAATTGCAGATTCCTAACGGCAGCACGGTAATCGATGTAGGGTGCGGAACCGGTGCTTTCCTGGAGGAACTGGGCACCCGCTTTAACGTCTGGGGCGTGGATTCCTCACCTATGGCCGTCGATTTCTGCAAGGCCCGGGGTATTGTCAATGTACTCCAGGGTTCATTGGACGACCTTGACCTGCCGGACAATTCGGTGCCTTTGATCACGTTGATGGATGTTATCGAGCATCTGGATGATGATTCGGGTATGCTGAAAGCTGTCAGGGAAAAGCTTGAACCGGGAGGACATGCCATCATCACGGTACCGGCCTACCAGTTTCTCTGGACGACCCACGACACAGCCAACATGCATAAAAGAAGATACGTACGCCCCATGCTGAACTCGGTTGTGACAGGGGCTGGCCTGCAGGTGAAAAAGATCAGCTATTACAATACCATTCTGTTTCCACTGATGGCCTTATCAAGACTTGCCGAAAAACTCATGGGCAGCCAATCGGTGGACAGCCGCATGAAGATACCAGGCAGGTCGATTAACTGGATGTTCGAGAGGCTCTTCTCCGCCGAGTATCCTTGGCTTAGCCGGTTCTCATTCCCATATGGCGGCTCACTCATTTGCATCGCTCATAAGCCCCACCAGTAGACATGAGCATCAAGGCCATCAACATTGTGCCGGTAATCCTCTTCCTGGCGGCGGCGACCACCAACCTGGATGTTCCCGGTATCAGCCAAGACGAGGTCTACTACGTGCCGCCAGTGGTCCGCCTCCTGAATGACGGAGTCACTGAGGATTATGCCAAGATCGATCCTTCGGTCATCCATCTATTCGGGAAGCCATTCCCCCTCATGTTCAACTACTATACGAGTTTTCTGCGCAGCTATGTTACGCTTCCAGTCTTTGCCCTGTTTGGCATCAGCATCGAGTCGATCCGTTTGTCATCGATTGCCCTCGGTGCCGTCGGGCTCTGGTATATGCTGCTGTTTGCCTGGCGGCTGACCGGAAACAGATTCATCGCCCTGGCGACGGGCCTACTGCTCGCATTGGATGCCAGCTTCATCTTCTACACTCATCTCGATTTTGTGGCCGCAGCCCTAATGATAACCCTGAAAGGGGTGGCGCTCTGGAGCCTGGCAGTCTGGTGGCGTGGCGGCAGCATTCGACACCTTTGGTTGGGAGCCCTGTTTATCGGCCTGGGGGTTTCAGACCGAGCCAGCTTTCTTTGGATACCACTGGCGCTGATACCCACCTTCGGTATCATCTATTTGAAGGATTCACTGACTGAATTCCGGGCACGGGTACCAGACAGTCGAACACTGGCCCTTGCCCTGGTGGCCTTCGGCGTTGGCGGTGCGCTTTTCATCGCTTTTAATCTAGCCAACTTGGCGG
>DAOWIJ010000244.1 GCA_030640955.1 Fidelibacterota bacterium | reverse complement strand
TACTGAGATCAGAAGGGTATTCAAAGAAATATCCCGGTTCACTGCTGCTAATCAGCAATTGACCGGGATATTTCTCAGCTGCTGGAATTTAATCCGAATCAGGACGGGAGCGGCTCCTTGCAGGAGGCGATTATTTCGGACAGTACCTGTTCCGTGTCCTCTTCGCTGGGACGGCAGACGCCCACGGATCGATGTCCGCCACCACCGTACCAGGCGCATAGGTCACCCACGTCTACCATCGAGGAGCGATTAAAGATGGAATGTCCAACGGATATTTCATTCCAGACACCCGGATCACCAACAGAAATCTGAACCGACACATTGCCGGATTCAAATTCTGGCAGGGCGTAAAGGATAAAACGGTTTATCGGTTCCAGATTTACGTCCCGGAAATCACTAAATATCACGTTCTCAATCAACTCGGACTGGTTGATCAGGGTCTTAATTGCGCTTTCCTGGTTTTCCCAATAGACATCTTGCCACTTTTTTGCTTCAGGCATGGCCAATATTTCTTCAGAATCATGATCACACAGGAGACCTGGAATTGAATACTTCCAGGCTTCATACTCCTGTTCGAGCCCGGCAACACGGTCTAATCCGGTCCGTGGATCTAGTAGCAATCCAAGTAGAAGATTACCTGTGGGATGGAACACCTCCTCCTTCGTAAGGTCCGCGCTATCGAGGATATCAGTGTCCCGAACAAGTTCGGCAAAGCGTTTGATATGGGGATGGAAAGGAAGAAAATATTGATACACGACTTCCGTGGCACTAGGGGCTAAATTGAATCCGCCCCGATAGTCGATGGGAATATCGGGCGTGCGCTTGGATTCGCTGGAGTGATGGTCAAACCAGAGGAAGGCATCGGGCTGGTAAGGCAGATTGCACACAATATCATTATCGGTAACTTTCACTTTGCCATCGGTAAGGTCCTTGATCTTGACCATCTCGACTTCATCAATAAGTCCCGTGGCCTTTAGAATAGTCGAACAGACAATTCCATCGAAGTCACCACGTATAATTGCTTTCATACTATCTATCCCAAATTATTCTATATTATAGTTAATTTAATACTTATGTAGTCCCATCAATAGCCCGTAAGCACCATCAAGCAGCTGAATATACAACGCTACCGTGAGACAATCAAATGCCGGGAGTGCAATTTAAATGCAACGATTAATAATTCCGCCTTACAGGCTGACCATTGTTTCTAAATTGCTACCGGTAAGAGAATGCTTCATATTGCATAGAGAAGTGCATAAAAACAAGCAAAGAATGCTGACGCTGGAAATAGCAATGAAGACTGTGTCGGTGAGGCTGGCCCGGCCACTGATTTTTATCTTCCATACCGTGTTCTTGCTCACTTTCCTTCCCGCCCAGAGCACCCTCTGGGAGGAATCAATTGTGAAGGGTAATACCGCCAGGTCCGCGGGTAATCCTGCTGCCGCTGAGCAATATTACCTTGATGCCTTAAATATCTGCCGGCAATTCCCCCGGCATGACCTGCGGTTGTCGACAACTCTGCGTAATCTGGCTCAGGCTAAAATGCTCCAATTACGCTTCCTGGAAGCTGGTGATGATTACCGTCGTGCTCTGGAGAGTGCTCAGCGGAGTCTGGCCGAAGAGCACCCTTATGTACAGCAACTTCAATCTGAACTACGACAATTGATTCAGGCTACCGAGAATTCGGCGGAATACGCGCCTCCTGCCGTAATATCGCCATCCTGGTGGCAGGTCCTTCGTGAACAGGCACGCTGGATAGCCAACCGTTCCACGTTTCAGGCCGGCCCCTCCTTACCGATTGGCAGCGGTATCGGCGCTACCCACGAAGGCGGCCTCGGCTTGGGTTTTGTATTCAGCACACCGTTTCGCCTGGGACCACTATCAATGGTAATGTCGGTGGATCGTTTTGGAGCCGCTTTTTCGCCCAAGCACGCCGATAGTCACGAGTTCTCCGCGACCGGAACCGTGGTGGGGATAGCACCGGTCATCGGGAAAACGGTTGTTAATCTGGGTGGGGGCCTTTACAGCACTAAACTGGAATCATCCGCTTCGCAGGTCGCGTTTACGGCCGCTGTCAATTATCCACTGGTCGGGTACCTGAATCAACCGGATGTATTCGGGCCAACAGTCGCCATCAAACTGCAGGTCACACAGTTGCTGGCCACGACAGCTGCCCCGGCGGCTACGCTGATTCGTTTTGGCATTATCATCGGCCTGCGACATTGAGGCGGAACCAGTGCGCGTGTTCTACAGATTCGAACTCCTTACACGCTGGAGCATTACAGGGGCATGAATACGGTTAGAATAGATAAGTGGTTATGGGCGGCCCGTTTTTACAAAACGCGCAGCGCCGCGACTGCCGCCTGCCACTCCGGTAAGGTAAAACTGAACGGAAAGAGCATAAAGCCAAGCCATACTGTCAAAGTGGGGGACCTGGTACAGGTAACCAGTCGGGACTTCAAGCGGGAAATTGAAATTTCAGGTCTGCACGACAAACGGGTGGCGGCCGCCATCGCAACCACCATGTATATCGACCGTACGCCACCGGAAGTGATGGAAGATTTAAAAGCCAGGCGTGCTGTTGATAGCGCCTTCTTTCAGCGGCAGCGCGGTGGTGGCCGGCCGACCAAAAAGGATCGGCGGCAGCTGGATGAGTTCAAAGAGGCACCCTAGCGGCCAGGCTGCCGCATATATCTGTGAGAACTACGCCTGTCAAGTTCCTACGACAGATATGGATCGGATGATGGGATTGCTGCGGGTGCCTGATTGAACGCTATTTTCGCGAAGATTCGCTAACCGGCGTTTTTCTGATCCATCGGGGGAAAGGCCGGTTCAAGGAGGCGGTGCGCCAGATGCCGGCGCCGATGCGGGTGATCAGGGCGGTGGTACCCGGCGCTGTAACACGCTTTAACCGCAAAAGCATGAGCAGAGCGACTATTCGCAGGAACCCGCTCACCATAAACAGCAGATGATGCGCCATATAGGTCCGGCCCAATAGAACAATCTCCCAGTCTACCAGCCTTTGGGCAATCCAGCCACCGGTAATGGACGAGGCTACAAATCCCAAGCCACTGACTATGGAAAAATAGGCCAGGTAGTACGAACGCCCGATGCGTGGTGAGTGCCGCATGGGGTAGGTGTAGGCCGAAAGGTTGAAACCGGTCCATGCCAGACCACTGACTACGGCGATTACCCACAGCCAGGCAGTATGCTCACGGGTAGGCAGCAACCATAGGAAGGGCAGCAGGGCGACTCCCGCACCCGAGACCATCATTACGGCCCGTATCTGAAAACTGTCCAGGATCTGTCCCCACCAGCGAAACAGCGCCATGGCCACCAGCGGCTTGATGGCCTGAAACGCGCCAATTACCACATAGGACAGGCTCAACACCTGGATCAGATGCACCGGGATAAAGGGCGCAACAAAACCGATGGCCAGGTTCCACACCAGGAAAAATTCCAGGGCCTTGCGGTACTCGGCATTGCGCACCGGCGCGAGCAGCAATTCCTTCACTTTGGGCGCTTTACGCTCCGGGGGGCGTTCAATATCAGGCTGTCGATAAAGCAGGAACACACCGATCCCACCCGCTATGCCGGCTACCAGGAGCACGGCCGTCAGGGTTAATGGCTCTCCCAAGTTGTGGCGTCCCCACTCCAGCCAGACGCCACCTGCCATTGTGACGGCAATGGTGACAGCCGCCAGCACTCCGTTGCGGTAACCGAAGTAGCGCCCCCTGATCGATTCGGGGATCAGGTCGGCCATCCAGGTCGTCCAGGCGTTGCCGGCCACCAGTTCCAGGGCCGAGGCAATGACCACCAGGGTAATAAACATGGGCATCAGAGGCGCACCGGCCGGGTAGAGGAACAGCAAAGGAAGGAACAGCCAGATCGATCGGGACAGTCCCGATCCCAGCAGGGCTATCGGCTTACGATGCCCGGTAGCCTCCACCAGGTAGGCCCCGATGAGTTGAAATATCTGCGTGAAATGTGGAACGGCCGCGATCAGGCCGATGTGCCACGGACTCGCGCCCAAAGCTAATGCTAATGCTGTCAGGAATACGCCGGCCGTGAGTATCTGGTGGACCTGCGTAAAGCCGCCCTCCACGGATGAGAGACGCATGAGGAAGCGCGTAGGGAACCTGTCGCGAGCTGTATGGTATTCCTGAGTGGATTGCGGCACGAATGAAGTTAACAAATGTTCCCGCCGGACACCGAAATGATATACACCATCAGCCCCGATTGCTTGTAATTTTGGCTCCCCATGCCGGAGAAAGAACGCATCCATACAAACGGCACTGTTGCCGCGCATTCCGCCCTGGGCTTACTGCTGTCCGCCGCTGCGGATGAGCTGTTCCCTGAGCGCGAATTCTACATTGAGCACTCTTTTATCGGCGGCTTCTATTGCCACTTCGGTCAAAATAGCCCCGCTACCCGCGATGAATTGAATCAACTCAGCCAGCGGATCAAGATTTATCTGCAGGATGAACGCCCAATCGAGATTATCGAAGTAGACCGGTCGCTGTTGGAGGAACGTTTCCAGTTACGGGAGCGGGGTGACAAGCTGGAAATTCTCGGCCGCATCAGGCAGGATCCCGTGCCTGCCAGCCGCTGCCGCCAGTACCTGGACTATCGCCTGGAACCCATGTCAACCGATCCCGAGGCGCTACAGGATTTTAACCTGGCGCTGTATGACACGGGCTTCGTGCTGCGCTCCCCGGCCGTGGATGCCGATCTACCCGAGTATGACAGCCCCAAGCTGTACCAGATAATTCAGCAGCGCGAGGAATGGGGGCGGGCACTGCACGTGAATAACCTCTACCAACTGAATGCCAGGCTGGTTGAGAACCATGATCTGCAACTGCCATTGCTGGCTGAAGCCCTGCACGAAAAGACCATTGCCGAGATTGCCGATAGTCTGGCCGGTGACTTTCCCCAGCGGCGCACGGTGTTCATTGCCGGGCCGTCATCCTCCGGCAAGACCACCTTCAGCAAACGGCTGGCAATCCAGGTGAAAGTGATCATGCTGGATACGCTCACCGTATCCATGGATGACTACTTCAAGGACCGGGACGAAATGACGCCCAGCACCGACGGTTCGCTGGACTTCGAATCGCTGGATGCCATGGACGTGGAACTGCTCACCGCTGATATCAGGCGGCTGCTGGCCGGCGAGACGATCCAGCGGCGCAAATATTCCTTTCGCAAAGGCCGGGGCTACTACAACGATGAGACCCGCCAGCTTGATGAAAACGCTTTTCTGGCAGTGGAAGGCATACACGGTCTGAATCCCGTATTCCCCGAGCAGCTGGGGGCCGAGACGGTGCAGCGCATCTATGTGAGCGCCATTACCCAGCTGAATATCGATAACGAGCACCGTGTGTTCAGTTCCGATAACCGCCTCATCCGGCGGCTGGTGCGCGACGCCCAGTTCCGGGGCTACAGCGCCGAGGAGACCCTCTCCCGCTGGCCCTCCGTGCGCCAGGGCGAGGACCGCTACATCTTTACCCACCAGGAGCAGGCCGACCTCATGTTCAACTCCTCACTGATCTACGAGCTGTGCGCCCTGCGGCCCAAGGCGGAGGCCATACTGCAGGCCGTGCCCGCCCACAGCCCCGCAAGGGCCGAAGCCGACCGCCTGCTCATGTTCCTGGGCTTCATCACACCCATCGACGAAGGGGCGGTACCCCGCACGTCTATACTGCGGGAATTCCTGGGTAATGGCGCTTTTGAGTACTAGGGGCTAGGTGAAATTATAGGGTGAATGGGGGGACTTCCCGCCTTTGGCGGGACAAATCCCGCAGAAAGCGGGGCGAACCCACGGCCAAACTTGTCCCGAGAGCATAGCGATTCGGGATGGCTTAAAAGAACTACGCGTCACGAGGAGGATTTGGGCAAC
>DAOWIJ010000187.1 GCA_030640955.1 Fidelibacterota bacterium | reverse complement strand
GGCGGCGAAATGTTCTCTGTACAACCTTGCTGTCAATAATTATCGGCTGTGGCCCAGCGCCTGACTATGACGTCATCATCCGAGGCGGCACAGTTTACGATGGCAGCGGCGGTACTCCCTATAGCGCCGACGTGGCCCTGTCCGGGGATACGATTGCCGCCATAGGCAACCTGGATACGCTCACCGGGGCCGTAGACATTGACGCAACCGGGATGGCCGTAGCGCCCGGCTTCATCAACATGCTCAGCTGGGCCAACGAGTCGCTGATCCACGACGGCCGTGGCCAGAGCGACATCCGCCAGGGGGTGACCCTGGAGGTCCTGGGCGAGGGGTGGTCCATGGGTCCCCTGAGCGAGAAAATGAAGGCGGAAGAAACCGAATCCCAGGGGGACATCAAGTACGACATCACCTGGACCACCTTGGGTGAATACCTCCAGTTCCTGGAGGATAAGGGTGTTTCCCCCAACGTGGCCTCATTCTTGGGCAACGCTACCGTACGCATGCACGAGATCGGCTACGATGACCGTGCCGCCACACCGGAAGAGCTGGAGCGGATGAAAGTACTGGTGCGGCAAGCCATGGAGGAGGGGGCGGTGGGAGTCAGCTCAGCCCTGGAATATGTGCCCTCGAGTTTCGCTTCCACCGAAGAGCTGACTGAACTGGCCAGAGTGGCCGCCGAGTATGGCGGTATGTATGTCTCCCACATCCGGCACGAAGGGGATGACATCTTACCCGCTCTGGATGAGTTTTTTGCCATCGTGCGGGAGACGGACGTCCGCGGTGAAATCTACCATCTTAAGGCGTCCCGGAAACAGAACTGGCACAAGCTGGACGAGGTGATCCGGCGCATCGAGACGGCCCGGGCGGAGGGGCTGCTGGTTACCACCGATATGTATACCTACCGTGCTTTCGCCACTGGTCTGTACATCTTCTTTCCCGCCTGGGTTCAGGAAGGAGGGCACAAGGCTTGGGTGGAGCGTCTCAAGGACCCGGCGATACGCGAGAGGCTGAAGGCTGAAATGAACATCATGCCCCCCGAAGACATCCTGCTAGTGGGTTTCAAAAATGAAAAACTGCGCCACCTGATCGGCAAGACCCTGGCGGAAGTAGCCGCCGACCGAAGCACTGGTCCCATCGAAACCATGATGGACCTGATCATCGAGGACGACAGTGGGGTAGATATCGTCGGGTTTGCCATGAGCGAGGAGAACGTGCGCAAGAAAATTGCCCTGCCCTGGATGAGTTTCTGCTCCGATGCCGGAGCTTATACTCCAGAGGGCCTATTCCTCAACTCCAACCCCCACCCCCGGGGATACGGTTCGTTCGCCAGGCTGCTGGGGCGTTATGTCCGGGAGGAAGGTATTATTCCACTGGAAGAAGCGGTGCGCCGCCTGACCAGCTTTCCCGCCGACAATCTGCGCCTGACCAAACGTGGTTCCCTGAAGCCCGGCTATTATGCCGACGTAGTGGTATTTGATCCGGCCACCATCATTGACCACGCCACCTTTGAGAAGCCCCACCAGTATGCCACGGGCGTGCAGCACGTTTTTGTCAACGGCGGGCAGGTGATCAGGGATGGTGAGCACACCGGGGCCACACCGGGCCGGTTTGTCCATGGCCCGGGCTGGACGGGCAATAATAAATAATCTGGAATTGTTGGGAAGGATAGGCCATGAAAAAGACGCATATTGCTCTAGCTGCTCTAATTCTGCTCACCCTGTCACCGTTGGCTGGTAACAGCAAGTTTGTGGGAAAAAATCCTCAGGTGGCCGAGGCCATCGAGCTGCTGGAAATCTGGATCGATGAGCAGATGACCCACCAGCAGCTGCCCAGCCTCACACTGGGTATTGTTTATGATCAGGAGTTGATCTGGGCCAAGGGCTACGGCTTTGCCGATGTAGAAAAGCGGACACCGGCAACGCCCCAGACACTCTACCGCATTGCTTCCATCACTAAAACCTTTACCTCGACGGCCATCATGCAGCTGCGGGACGCCGGCAAGCTGCGCCTGGACGATCCGGTAACAAAGTACCTGCCCTGGTTTGAGCCGGTAAATCCATTTGATGAAGCCAAGGAAGTGACGGTATGGCACCTGCTGACACACACGGCCGGTCTGCCCCGGGAAGCGGCGTTTCCCTACTGGACCGACCATAAATTTCCCACACTGGAGCAGATCAAAACGGCCCTGCCGAGCCAAACACTGCTCTATCCGCCCGGTACAACCTACAAGTACTCCAATCTGGGCATGTCCTTACTGGGCGCCGTGGTAGCGGCGGCAGCCGGAGAACCGTGGGAACAGTACGTCACGAAGAACATATTAGAACCACTGGGCATGACCAGCAGCGCTGTGATTCCATCCGAGGAGCACCGCAGCGCATCGGCAACGGCCTATGACCGTCGCATGCCCGATAACAGCCGTCAGGTGGACTACTATCCGGTGACCAACGGCATTGCCCCGGCCGCCAGCATTGCTTCCAATATTGAGGACATGGCCAAATACGCCATGCTGCAGTTCCGCGAGGGGCCTGCCGCCGGTAAGCAGATACTGAAAGGCAGCTCACTGGCGGAGATGC
>DAOWIJ010000075.1 GCA_030640955.1 Fidelibacterota bacterium | reverse complement strand
TGCCACTTCCCAATCACGTTTTCCGTTCCTTTTTGCGAGCGGCCGGGAACAGGATATTATTCAGGATCAGCCGGTAGCCCGGTGAATTGGGATGCAAAGACAGATTGGTAGGCGGATCGCCTACACGATGCTGGTAATCCTCCGGGTCATGGCCGCCGAGGAAAGTAAACGATCCCCGGCCCAGGTTGCCGTGTATGTAGCGCACTTCTTCGGTGCCTTCCCTTTCGCCCAGAATCACCATGCTCCTCTTGAGCGTACTGCGCCGGAAGTTGGTGGTCTGCCCCATAAAACCCTTGATAACGCCCACGTGGTTCTGTGTGAGCATGGTAGGTACGGGATCGTATTTAGCGGCAAACTCAAAGAGCGTAAAATAATCATTATCGGCCACCCGGGGGGACGGTTGATGGCTGTTGGGGATATCAATCGACGAGAATTCATACACAGCCGGATTGGTATAAAGCTCGTAGTTTTCAAAGGCCACCGCATTGTTGAAGTCGAGCTTGTCAGTTGCTCCCGCTTCCGCAGGTGTGCCATCGAAGGGCACTCCCACGATATCTATCTTGTGGGCGGCCAAAGCGATATCCCAGGTGTCGGTTGCGGAGCACATGGCAAAAAGCAGCCCGCCTTTAATAACGTAGTTTTTGATAGCCAGGGCCACGGCCCTTTTATGTGTGGGCACATCCGGGAAGCCCTGCTCCTGGGCCATAGCAAGATAGGTGGTCACCTGCTGTCGGTACCACTCCGCATTGCGGAAGGCATTCCAGAATTTACCGTGCTGACCGGTAAAATCTTCATGGTGCAGGTGGAGCCAGTCGTATTTGGCTATGGAACCCGATAATACCTCCTGATCGTAAATGGTTGCGTAGGGTACTTCGGCATAGGTCAGCGCCAGGGTAACCGCATCGTCCCAGGGCTGCTTATTGGGAGGTGAATAGACGGCTATGCGCGGGGCTTTTTCCAGCAGTACCACGTCCATATTGCTACTCTCAATCGTTGATAGAATAGTGCCAAGTACGGAAGCGTTAACAGGCTCATACTTCACGCCGCGCACCTGGCACTCGTGCCGCAGGTCGGCATAGTCATCGGCCAGAAAGGCGCCACCCCGATAGTTGAGCAGCCATTCGACCGTCCGGCCCCGTTTGATATTCCAGAAGGCGACGCCATAAGCCTTCAGGTGGTCGGACTGAGAGACGTCCATCGGTATTAGTAACTTCTGTGGTAATAATAGGTTGGCTGACAGGATCAATAACAGGGCGATGGAGCGGAACATGCTTTAAGTTTCTAGTTTCTAGTTTCTGGTTTCTAGTTTCAAGTTCATATTATGAAAAACCGCCAGGCTGGCCCTGAGCTTGTCGAAATACGAATAATCACGCTTCCCCGCCTATGGCCCCGCCGATGGCGGGATTCCATCCAACATCCAACATCCAGTATCAATTCTCCTTGGGATTCAGTTCCCGGTAGCGCAGTCGTACAGCATGATAGTTCAAACTGCTGGGATAGCTCTCCATGAAGGTGAGATAGCGGGTTGAGGCCAGACCGGTATCGGAGAGCAGATAGTCTGCGATTTCAGCGGCCATCAGCAGGCCCAACTCACCGAATTCGGTTTCATCTGATATTGTAAGTCCCCGGGTTTCAGCGTCAGTGAAATCGCCAAGCAACGTCTGCAGGTAGGCCAGTCGATATTGGAGCAGGGGTGATACAGTGGTCTCCTCCTCTTCCAGGGTCTCATGCAGAATGACCGCGGCTTCACTACGCCGGTTCCGGCGGGCCAGCAGCTCCGCACGAATAAAAGCGCCATACTGTACAGGTAAATTTTCAAATCTACGTACTAAAGTAGATAGTTCCAGCAGATCATTAAAATGGGGGTCCTCCGGCCCCAGGCTTACCAGCAACCCGCCAATGTGGGCCAGCAGCGAATCCCGATCACCGGTCAGAAATAACAGCTCTACTTCCTTGAGTTCAATCTGCGTGAATTGGTCTTTGGTACCGGCCCCGCGCTGTGCCCGCCGCAAGGTAGACCAGGCCTGAACCAGATCACCTTTGGCTATCCATACATCGGCTTTGCGCAATAGAATATCCGTTTGGGTCTGCCTGGCCAGGCGAGCGCCCGACACTTCTTTCAGGTCAGCCATCGCCCCATCAAAATCATCCAAAATCCGGTATTTGATATCCGCCAATTGTAGTCGGGCGCGTGGATTGCGCCAGGCGCCAGCCAGTGAATCGTATAATGACATGGCCTGTTTCAGCGGCGCCAGGCGTGTCGAGTCTACATTTATGAAAGGCAGCCTGAAGTATCTGTTATCCGGGTAAAACCCCGAAAGCACCAGATGGGAGGTGTCTACCCTGCTGCGCGCCAGAAAAACGCTTGCCAGACCCATGAGAGACTGTTCATGCAATTTGGCCGCGGCAGGATTATTCAGGAGTAATTGAAACTGCTGTTGGGCCAGGTCAAATTCCCGCTCACCAGCCAACCGCCGGGCTAACTCCAGGTGCTCCTCGGGTCGCTCGTCAAGGCGGTCGTATATCTGAATGACCTGTTCGTAATTACCATATTTGAACTCTACCTGGCTGAGTATGCGCCAGGCCGCCATCGTTCCATGGGTTGATAAGTTTTCCCGCAACCTGGCAAGCAACTCGGGGCCTGAGGGAAACCTCAACAACTGGCTGGCAACGTTTCTCTCGGCCTTGGGATATGCGTCAAGGTAGCGGAGAAATTCATCGGTTGCGGCTTCATAATTCATGCGACCCGCGTGCAGCCGGCCCAGTTCGAGAGCAAAATAACCGGCATCACCCTTCTCAGCCCGCAGGCCCTTCAGAATGGCAATGCCCTCATCACGCAGTTCCCCCGATAGCATGGTGGAAAGAATCAAACGCTCGGCAGTCAGGTTATCGGCGAAAGTTGTGAGCAGATTATCCCAGGTCATCAAGGCCATTTGCCTGTTGCCCAACTGCAGGTAGGTGCCGCCCACCTCAATGTGCGACTGTAGATCGTTCGGAAAATGTGACAGGTGGGTCTCCAGTACGCTGAGCAGTTCGGTGTACTGGGCGGAATTGCGCAACAGGCGCTTGTAACGGTGATAGTAGCGGCCGTTGGCCGGAAAATCGCTGACCAGCTGGTGGTAGATAGCCTGTGCCTGTTCCGTGTTCCCGGCCTGCTCCAATTGTACGGCCAGCTTAAAGGAACTCTCGGCCTGCTTCGGACCTGTGGCTCTCTGACCAGCAGCGCCGCTCAACGCCAGGGCCAGGCAAATCGCCAGACCGTAACCGGATTTCAGGGCCTTTCCTCTCACTGGTTGTCTCCGGGTGCCCTACCGGACAGCTGGAGGAAATAATTCTGGATGATAGTCTGATATTCCTTCGAATAGCCCTCCCGCAAGGCCTTCTCCATGGCTTGCAGAATCAGGTTTTCCCGTTCACCGCGGTCTGCTGGCAGCCCCACGGGACCTGAGTAGGTGATCTGTTCCTGCGCGGCGCGGCCTTTACGTTCCTCCTTGAAATCCTGGACGCTCAAGGATTGCTGGTGATCGAGCAGGCGGTTAAGAATATTCTGCTGGCGATCCAGGGTACCGCGGACAATCCGGCGGCGCTGGAAATCGTTGATCACCTTTTCCATCTCTTGCTGGGCCTGGGACAGACCTCCCTCCTTGCCGCCGCTCTGGGTGGGAAAGTCGCTGAGGATCTGATTGAGAGCATCAGACAGTTGGCGCTGACGGGCCTGCAACCGCCGCATGAGCTCCATTTGGGACATGGCGGCCATTTGACCCAGTTGCAGGCTTAACGTTTGCTCGTTTACGCCCCGTTGACCCTGTGATATGTTCTTCATGCGCTCCAGGTATTGCTCGCAGCCGGAAGCTGAGCCGCTCTGCTCCATGGCGTTCATGGCGTTCGTCAAGGCTAACGCCGCCTCATTCAGGCCGGTCATGGCGGCGAGCATGGCTTTAGCGGCTTCCCTGGGAGAGTTGTCTTCCAGGCGTTTGACGCTATTCGCCATCGAGGCGTTCGCCCGGCCCACTGCGCGCCCGATCTCCGGTGTGATAGCGAATGTCTGCCGGCTCAGGGCCATTAACTGTTCGATTACTTTGATATGGGATTGCATAATTGCATGCTGGCGCTCAGCCGTGGACTTGACCCGGGGGGAACTCCGGTGCAGGTTTTCGGTTTCAAAAAATAGTTTCTCCTGACGGGATGATAAAGTGAGCACACCGTTAAGCACCTTTTGAAACCGCGCCAGCATCTCGTTAACGGTGTTCTCCTGGAATTGCTCCTGGATACTCTGGGCCTCGGCATGGAGTTCGCGCAATTGCTCGTGAGCCGCCGATAATGTGGAGTTGGCGGCGTCCAGGTTTTGGCTTTCCAGGGCGGACGTACCACTACTCAGGCTGGAAGCGGTTGATGTGGTTAACTCGTTAGTGGAGAGCTCGTTCAGTCGGTCAGAAGCATCGGGGCTGTAAGGCCGAATGGCCGTAGCGGCGCTGCGCATCGTTTCGCGCAGCGTGGATAGCGCTCGTTCCTGCTCCTGGTGTTGGGCAGTCAGGTCCTGAAAACGGCGTCCGGTCTCATCTTGAGTAGAATTGTCTGTATTATCGCCGTTAGCCTGTAAGGAGGGAATTTTCTCCAGTTGCCCGAGCAGGTTCTGCTCGGTTTCCACCAGACGCTCCAGACTGGTGACCACCTCATCCATTTTCATTTCGGCTGCCGCTTGCTGCAAAATGTCGAGAAACCGGTCCAGCTGGGCCTCAAACTCAGCAGCTTCGAATTGCATATTGTCCAGTGCTGATCGAAGTTTAGCCGGGTCCATCTTATCAAGCGCTTCCCGCAACTTGTCCATGGCCTCAGCCAGTTCGGCGCTCATGATATCTTCCAGCAGATTCTGCAGTTGTTCGAATTTCTGCTGGAGATCATCGGTATAAAGGTTGTTTTCGCTCGATTTTTCCTGCAGCTGGCGTAATTCCTGTTGGACGGTTTCCAGGGCTTGGAGCACCTGTTCAAGGTCCTGGAGAACCTCCTTGCCCTTCTGCTGCTGCTCCCAGGTTACCTCACCCTCATTCTTCAGGGCCAACTCCATTTCCGATAGCAGCTGTTTCACCGCTTCCAGATCGGTGAGCGCCATGGCCGTATTATCGCCGGCCTGCTCCGAGCCCTGTTCCATCTGGGCGAACAGGTCTGTCAGAGTCGGGAACCTGGCCACCAAAGTAGCCGATACGGCTTTACCAGGCCCCGAAATGATATTATTATCATATACTTCAATCTGAAAATGCACCTCATCGCCCGGCATGAGACCCAGCTGGTCGAGTTGCCAGACGTGTACCAGTCTCTGGCTTCTCTTGGCCGGCTCCAATTCCGGTATGCCGTGGCTATACACCTGATCGTCCTGGGTCAAATAATCGGGTCTACGGACCTGGTATGTGATTTGGGTCTGGCTGAAGCCGTAGTCGTCGGAAATATCATACTGTAAAGGTACCATCATGGACTCATCGAGCTCCACCTGATCAGGCGGCAGGGAAACCGAAATGGTAGGTGGGAAATCCTCCAGGGCCGTAAATTTATAGTGGATGGGATTCAGATTATTAACCGCCCGCTGGTCAATCACGGACAGATACACGGTGGTTGACTGATCCAGAAGGAACTGACCGCCCACGTGATATCCTTCCGAGATGGTTGCCGGAAGCTCAAGATCACCCAGGTGCAGCAGGGCATATTCCAACGGTAGATTACAAACGGCGCTAAATTGAATCAGGCTCCCCGACAGGGTCGTGACATCCGCGATATTGCCCCCCACTTCAAATTGTTCTTCACCGGTGTAAGGCGGTGGGGTGATCGAGAAGGTCAACTCTTCGATAACCGGACGATCCGAGAGATAGATATGGCTCTCTTCGGAAGTGATTACTTCCCAGTGCGAAAACCAGTTGGGGTTTCTGAAGCGCGCATAATAGGTCAGGTCATCGCGGATATCTTCGAACTGATGAGTATAGCGGCCATCCAGCAGGGGTGCCAGGATACTCCTCTCAAAGCCCGATTTGGATCGCCAGCCCAGTTCAATTTCCGGTGGGGCGCTCTCAAAGGCGGTAAACGCGATCTCGGTCGTGTCCCCCCCCAGCACATTCAAATCTCCACTGAGCGACAGTAGAATAAATGGCATGGGAGCAGGGTATTCGATGTCGGGATGCATAAGACGGTTGGTGGCCCGGAGCATTTCACGGGGACCCGAGAGCCACGCGACCAGTGCCATAAAGAGCGTAAACTGCAGTAATCGTTTTGGCGCATGATAGCGTCGCGGTGTAAGCTCGTGGAAATCCAGTTTCCGCAATTCCAGGTTAAGCGAGTCCACTGCGGCTCCCAGCAGATCGGCGTTGGCCCGTTGGGGATTGCTGACCAGTTCAGATTCCAGTTGCAGGGCATTCAGCAATCGATCTTCCCGGGTGCCCACACGATAGCCGACCCGGCCGGCCAACGCTTCCAATTTGACCCACGGCCACCAGCCACGCCAGATACCGAGCCAGCGCAGCAGTATGATGATTGCCAGACCGATAATCAGGATTAACAGAAACCAGTAAATGACCACCCGGATGGATGGGGGCAAATACAGTTTACGCTCATACCAGATGAGGGTTGTTCCGGCTGTGAGGATTAGCAAACCAGCCAGCAGGCCGTCATAAATAAGGGTCGAGACGGCCATGTGGTTACGCACCAGGTTGAGGGTATTGCGAATAAACGGTGTCCGCATCAGTGGCTCAGAGCATAGACGATAATATTAGTGCCCATCTCCAGGGCCGCCGTACGCAGCTCTGCCGGGAGGTTATGGACTGTCTGATCTTCCCAGCCGTCGCCCAAATCGGATTCATAAGTGTAGAATACAACCAGGCGCCCTTCGTGAAACAGGCCCAGCCCCTGGGGCCTCTGGTTGTCGTGTTCATGGATTTTAGGCAGTCCTTCAGGAAACTTGAAAGGGGCGCTGAAGATCGGATGGTCAGGCGGCAGCTCCACAAAATCCTTATCAGGGAATACTTTCTTCATCTCCCTGCGGAAGCTCTGATCCATGCCGTAATTATCATCGGCATGCAGAAACCCACCGGCCAGCAGTTGCATTCTCAACAGCTGGGCTTCCTCATCGCTGAAAGTAATATTGCCATGCCCGGTCATATAGAAATAGGTGCTGCGATAGAATACATCGCTACCGATTACGGCACGTGCCTCCTCCGGGGCCATGCTGATGCCCGTGGCCGCACCGGCATAGGCGATCAGGTTGGGCAGGGAGCTGGGATCGGCATACCAATCGCCACCGCCGCCATATTGCAACCTGGTGACCACCAATTCCCCTGGCCGGGATTGCCCCGCCAATAAACTCAGGAATATGCTTAAAATAAGGGCTGCCTTATGGTGCAAAGTGTTGACGCTCCTCACGGAACCGGGGCGGTTCTGTCTGTAGAGTGGTGTGTTCAATGCCCAAAGAATCCCTCAGCAAAACCTGTATCGAATGCAGACAGTTGGGCCAATGCCCCGAGCTGGCGCACTCATCGGTTACCTCGATATGAGCGCTGAGAGCGAGTACGCCCGATGAAATGGTCCAAAAATGTAAATCGTGTATATCAAGGATATGTTCCCGGGATTTCAGCAGTTCGGCTACCTCATCGTAGTCAAGTTCCGGTGGCGTTCCTTCCATGAGAATGGCGATCGATTTCATCAGCAAACAGGGCTGGAGCTCTATGGCTGGGGCTGAGCAGAATTCTACTTTTTCAATGATGGGCCGCGGACAACCTTATTACGCCCACTTTCTTTGGCCTGGTACAAGCCCTGGTCTACACGGTCAATAAATTGTTCCAGCGATGAGTCTTCTTCAAAATCAGCCGCACCGATGCTGATGGTAACCGGATCAAGGGTTATATTTTCAGAATTGACTCTGAGGCACGCCGTTTGTTCCCTCAGTTTATTGGCCAGGGGCATGGCCTTCCCAATCGGGGTTTCAGGGAGCAGGATCAAGAATTCTTCGCCTCCGTAACGGCCCACATAATCACTGCGCCGCGTGTTGCTTTTCAGAGTTTTTGCGATTTCCCGAATGACCGCATCACCGGCAACGTGACCGTAGGTGTCGTTCACACGTTTGAAGTGGTCGATATCCGCCATAAGCAAGGTTAGTTTTCGATTATGTCTTTTCGAGCGCTGCATCTCGATCTCCAACTGTTCCAGCAGAGCTCTACGGGAAAGTGTTTCCGTCAGGGCATCATACATTGCC
>DAOWIJ010000227.1 GCA_030640955.1 Fidelibacterota bacterium | reverse complement strand
GCCAGAGTGCCGGCGATATGCTTGAATCGGGCGCCCCCGAGATAGAAGAGAGGGACAGCGATGGCTCCGGTCAGCGCGGCGGCCGAAAAATCCGGAGCGAACACGATCAATCCCATGATCACAACGGTAACGAGCATGGGAGGCAGAAAGTCGTGGCTGAAATTGGTGAGCTGCAGACCTTTCCGGTCCAGGTAGGCCGCCAGATAAATTATCAAGGCCAGGCGGGCCATATCCGAGGGTTGGACCGAAACAAGGCCCAACGGCAACCACCGGGCGACAACATTGCTACCGCTCAGATGGTGATAACCCAAGGTGATCGCCAGGAGCAGAACCGCGCCCAGCAGCAGCTTATTGGCAAGGCCCTGCAGGCGGTGATAATCAAAATTAGCGCAGTAAAACATGAGGGTGCCACCGATGACAATGCGTACCAGCTGCCGTTTCAGGAAGAACATGTGATCGCCGGTTAGATTGGTGGCTGTATCGGTGCTGGAGCTATAGAGCATGACAATCCCGATACCGGTAAGTGATAAGGCCAGCAATAGCGCGATGGTATCGAATGACTGAACAGTCCCGCGCCTAGCCATGTTGGTCTCCCTTCCGGCCCGACAGAACGATCTGGCGAAAAGCTTCACCCCGTTGCTCATACCCGGAGAATTGATCAAAACTGGCGCAGGCGGGTGACAGCACTACATGATCACCAGGCCTGGCGGATCGCTGGGCCTCCTCAACCGCCGCCGTAAATTCTTGCTCGTAATGGATGGGAACAAACCCCTTGTAAATATCGACCAGCGCCAGTCCTGCCTGGCCATAGGTGATCAGTTGTCGCACTCGCTCCTTGATCAGGGGGTTGAGGCTGGTAAAATCAATGTCGCCCTTCTCGCTGCCTCCAAGAATCAACACTATATCACTCTCAAAGCTTTCCAGCGCCATTCTAGTGGAGTCGGGATTGGTAGCCTTTGAGTCGTTATAGTACTCAACGCCATCGATGACCGAAACCAACTCCAACCGGTGGGGCAGCCCCGGAAACTGAGTGGCGGCGCCGGCAATGGACTCAGGGGTCACTCCCAGCACATAAGCCGCGGTGGCCGCGGCCAGATAATTCTGCAGATTATGATTTCCAGGCAGGGGCAACCGTTCAGTTTCCACCACCGATTCACCAGCAATTTGCAGCCACCCGTCCCTGGCCTGTACCGGCGAATCCGGGGCACAAAAGGAAACAACGTTATTCTTGCCTGCCAGGGCCGCACTGAAATAGGCATCGGTTCCATTGTAAATCACCGTACCGCTGCCAACCATATTACGGGCTAGATTCAATTTTGCGGCACCGTATTCATCAAGGCTGTTATACCGATCCATGTGGTCAGGAGTCAGATTTAGGAATAGGGCGGCCACGGGAGTAAAGTATTCCAGGTGTTCGGCCTGGAAACTACTCACTTCCACCACATGTATCGGAACTGGTGGTTTCAGGTCCAGCTCTTCCAGTACATTTAATGATAGCGGCACCCCGATATTTCCGCCCAGGAAGCTGCGGTAACCGCCGGAGGCCATCATCTGATGAACCAGTGCAGTGACAGTAGATTTACCGTTAGAGCCGGTAACAGCGACAATTGGCGCGTTTGTGAACCAGGCGGCAACTTCGACTTCGCTGTAAATCGGCAGGTTTTGCGTGATGAAATGGGCTACCAGCGGATGACTATCGGGAATGCCGGGGCTGAGCACCAGCAGATCGGCTGACAGCTTTCGCGGGTCATAGTTCCGTGAAATAACCCTCACCTCAGGCAGTTCCAATGCGCTTGACACATCCTCAGCCAGTTTGTGATCGTCAACCAGAGTGACTTCGGCATTGGCGGCATGCAGCAATTGGCAGGCAGCTATGCCGCTTCGGGCGGCCCCCAGCACCAGGGCCGATTTCCCGCTGACATCCATTCCTGATTTCGACCGTATCAACCTATAACACCTTAAAGGAAGTAAGACTGAGCATGGCCATCAGAATACCCAGGATCCAGAAGCGCACCACCACCCGGCTTTCCGGCCACCCGGACAGCTCGAAATGATGGTGCAGCGGGGCCATCCTGAAAATCCGCCGGCCTTCGCCTTTCAAGCGTTTGGTGAGCTTAAAGCCTGCGACCTGGATGATTACGCTGAGTACTTCGGCAACGAACATACCGCCGACAATAACCAATAAGATTTCCTGCTTGAGCACTACGGCCATGGCCCCGAGCGCCGCTCCCATGGCGAGTGATCCGGTATCACCCATGAATACTTCCGCCGGCTTGGCGTTAAACCACAGAAATCCGATACAGGCGCCCAGCAGAGCCATGGCGAAGATGAACATTTCCCCGGCGCCGGGCAGGTAGAAAATATTAAGGTAGTCACTGAAGTCCACACGACCCATCAGGTAAGCAATTGCCCCGATAGCGAGCACGGCCACAGCCATGAGACCGGTGGCCAGTCCATCGAGGCCGTCCGTGATGTTGACGGCGTTGGAAGTTGCTGTGATTACGAACACCACGAAGGGGATATACAATACACCCAGATCAAGTGAGCCGTTGGCCATAAATGGTATGGCAATGGCCGAGCGGATTTCCGGTATTGCGGGCCAGAAGTAGAGCCAGCCACCAATGATAACCCCCAGACTGATTTGACCGGCCAGCTTGTAGCGGGCGATGAGGCCGTCGGGCAATCCGCGGACGACCTTCAGGTAGTCGTCCAGGAAACCGATAAGGCCCATCCATATAAGGGCAAACAGGACCATGAGCACGTACGGCTGATCCAGGCGGGCGAGCAGCACGGTTGGCAGGACAACCGCCAGCAATATTATGGTGCCCCCCATTGTGGGTGTGCCCTTTTTGGTCTTGTGGGAGGAGGGGCCACGCTCAGTAATCTTTTCGCCCAGCTGCATGCGGCGCAACCACCGGATCAGGCCGGGCGCTATCCAGAAAGTAATAATCAGAGCCAGCACAGCCGCAGCGCCGCCACGGAAAGTGATATAGCGCAGCAGGTTAAATCCGGAAAACCAATCTCTGAGTGGCAGTAAGAAATGGTATAGCATATCAGTTGCTCAACACCTCGGTGATCACTGTTTCCATAGCCATGGCCCGACTGCCTTTGGCATACACGATGTCTCCAGCTTGTACCTCGTCGGCAAGGGCCCGGCATAGTTGTTCTTTAGTATCAAAATGTCTGGCTTTGACGCCTGCTTCGGCAGCGGCATCGCATGTGGCTTGTGCCGCCGGCCCGTAGCACAGCAGCTCATCAATCCGGTGCTCGGCCATAGCCTGTCCGGCCTGCTTATGATGCTGTGTTGAAAATGTACCCAACTCCAGCATATCGCCAAACACGACAATCCGCCTGCCGGTTGTCGCCATGCCGTCGAGCATCTCCAATCCCGCCAGGGTCGAGACCAGATTGGCGTTCCAGGTATCGTCGATAACAGTTATGCCGTTATAATTGGAAATCACACCTCTGCCCCTGGGAATCCTGAACGATTCAACAGCCAACCTGATGTCTTCCTCAGTCATGCCCAGATTCAGGGCAACCGCCGTTGCCGCCAGTACATTTTGGGCCAGGTAGAAGCTCGGTTGTGGCAGGTTGATGGTAAAGCGTCCCCCAACAGACAGGGTGTCCCCATCAGGAGACGAATTGTGCACACCGACCAGCTGGGCATCTTCGTGGAAACCGTAGCTATAGCGCCGACATGGCACATCCTGATCAACCAGCTCCGGCACGTCGGTGTTTATGTAGGCGATACCTTCAGCCGGCAGGCCACGGAACAATTCGGTCTTCTCCCGCACGACACCCGCTAGATCGTGGAAATATTCAACATGGGTAAGGCTCACATTGGTAATCAGTCCCAGGGAAGGCCGGGCCAGGCGGGTCAGGTACGCTATTTCACCGGGCTTGTTGGCCCCCAGCTCAATCACAGCCACCTCGTGTGCTTCTTCCTGACGCAGCAGCGTGAGGGGCAAGCCGGTAGTGCTGTTCATACTTCTTTCCGAGGCCAGGACGTGGTATTTACGCCTGAGGATAGCTGCCAGCAGGTCCTTGGTAGTGGTTTTCCCGTTTGAACCGGTGATCCCTACCACCGGTATCCGGAACATGCCATGCCACTCGGCGGCCAGTCGTCCGAATTCCTTCACGTTGTCATTCGTCCTGATGGAGGCTGCCCCACCGGGAATTGATACATCATTTTCCACCATCACAGCCACGGCGCCGGCTGCCACTGCTTCGGCCACTTTCTCATGGCCGTCAACGCGACTGCCCACGATGGCTATGAACAGGTCGCCGGGCCGCACCGTCCGGGAATCGATGGTCACGCCCCTGACCACTGACCGGGAGGGCAACTCATAACGTTGCCGCAGTAATTCGTTAAAGCGCCGTGGCTCTGCCAGCGTAATTCTCACTTATGGAAATCCTCCACAATAGCCACGTCATTGTGGTGTACCTTCTCAGTACCGATGATCTCGTAATCTTCCCGGCCCTTGCCGAGGATAATCAGCACGCTCTCAGGAGTCATCCGTTCCAGAGCATGCTGCAGGGCGTCCCTGCGATCTCTGATGATCTGATGTTTGCTTCCCTGCAAACCGGCGCGTATATCCGCAAATATCTGGTCCAGGTCCTCAGTGCGCGGGTTGTCGGAGGTGATGATCAGTTGATCCGAGTATTTCTCCGCGATGGAAGCCATCTGCGGCCGCTTGGCGCGATCACGGTCTCCACCGCAGCCGAATAGAGTGGTCAGCGAAGACTTTTCAGGCGCCAATTGGCGGATCGTGCCCAGCACTTTCTCGTAGGCGTCCGGCGTGTGGGCATAATCGATAAAAACGGTCCCGGGAATCCGGGTAAACAAACGCTCCAATCTTCCGGGTACCGCTGTAACGGCGTGAATCCCGTTGATGATGGCATCGACCGGCAGGTCCAGGGCCAATGCGGCGCTGGTGGCCGCCAACAGGTTTTCGAGATTGTAGGCGCCCACCAACTGGCTCTCGATGGAAAAAGTCTGATCATGAAAGGCCACGGTCGCCAAGGAATGCTCCAGGCTCAGGGCCTTGTCGACGACTCGTAAGTCGGCTGCCCGGGTCAAGCTGTATGTGATGACTTTCCCCGGCGCAGCTGCCACAAACGCACCTGCGGAGGGATCATCAAGGTTGACGACCGCTCTACTATTGGGGCTTAACATCCGGAACAGGCGCAGCTTGGCTTGCAGATAGCTGTCCATATCCAGGTGATAATCCAAATGTTCCGGTGTGAGGTTGGTAAAGACGGCCACATCATAATCGATGGCCTCAGCCCGGTGCTGAGCCAGCGCATGAGACGAAACCTCCATGGCCAGGCCTCCGGCGCCGGCAGCTACCAGTTCCGCCATGGTGGCCTGTAGCTGATCAGCCTCCGGCGTGGTGAATCCGGTGGAGCGGATATGGCCTCCCCAGGATAATCCCAGCGTTCCCAGGGAAGCCGAAGGAATACCGGCCGCTTCCATGATGGAGGCAGTAACCAGGGCTGAAGTGGTTTTGCCGTTGGTACCGGTAATGCCAACAACCTGCAATTGATTGCTGGGCAAGCCGTAGAGCCGCGCCGCTATGTGGGGCAGTAGCTTGCGAGGTTCACTGCTCTCTATATATATCGCGCCGTTATTGATCTTTGACGGGACCCCCAGAATAGCCGTAGCACCATTACGTATGGCGTCAGCAAAGTAGTCCTGACCATCACTATTATGCCCCGGCAACGCCACAAACAGGTTGCCTTTTTCCACCTTGCGGGAATCATGAGTAATGCCGGTGATAATCGTCTCAGGAGCCGGCACCTGAACGTCGAGCCCGGTAAAGATATCCCCCAGCCTGACCGTCATTGCAGGTCCTCATGCAGGGTCAGAATACACACCGCCGAGTCATCAACTGAGAGGCCCGGTTCAAGGGATTGCGACACTACGTTGCCAGAGCCCCGGACCTGAACGCGCAATCCGGCGTTTCTGGCCAGCCGGATCGCCTTCCTTAGACTGCTGCCGATAAAATCGGGCACTACGCCAGGCGCTTCATGCCGTTCCGTGGTTGCGGCAGTCGCCAGGAACAGCGGTTCGTAGCGTCGGCGCTCCGCCACAGGAGGTTGGGGCGGCACGTAGAAGTCGTTATCCAGGTGCAGGATACGTGTAAATACATTACGGACCACCGGCGCGGCCGCAACGCCGCCAGAGTGCTGCCCGTAAATGGGGCTGTCAATTGTTACAATGCACACCAACCGGGGCTTGTCGGTGGGAATCATGGCGGCGAATGTGGCGTTGAAATCGGTTTCCGAATACCTGCCATCGACAAATTTCTGGGCCGTACCAGTCTTGCCGGCTATTTTATATCCGGCGATACGGGCGGAATTACCGGTGCCTTCCTCGACGGAATGAAACAGGATGCGCCGTAACTTGGCCATTGTCCGGCCGCTGGCTACTCTGCGCAGGGCCTCGGGCTTGCCGATCTCGTGTTTCTGCCCGTCAGGTGAGATCAAGGCCTTGACCAGCCGAGGTTGAATCAGAAGTCCGCCGTTGGCAATTGTGCTGTAGATCTGGGCCAACTGCAAAGTAGTCACACCGATTTCCTGCCCCATGGCCAGCTCCCCGATGGAAATATTACTCCATTGGCTGGTGGGCCGGAGCAGGCCAGGCGATTCGCCGGAAAAGGCGACACCCGTGCGGGATCCCAGGCCGTAACGAGTATAGTACCGGTATAGCTTGTGCGCGCCCAATTCCTCGGCAATCTTGATAATTCCGATATTACTGGAATAAGCGATTATGTCGGCCAGCGACAGCATACCTTTGGGGTGCGTATCCTCGATCTCTATGGTCTTATAAAGATATTCACCATTCTCACAGAAAATTTCATCCTCAACGTCGTAAAGACTTTCCTCCAGGGCCGCCGTAGCCGTTATCACTTTTAAAGTGGAGCCTGGCTCATACATGTCTATTAACGGTTTCAGGCGCTGGCTGGACTGCTCACTATCCCAGGGACGGTTGGGATCGAAACCGGGGTACTGGGCAATTGCGAGAATTTCACCGGTGGCGGGATCCATGAGCACTCCCTGGATCCCCTTGGGCGCCAGGCGTTCGTACGCCAGTGTTATTTCTTCCTGGAAGATGGCCTGGTAGTCTATGTCCAGGGTCAGCTGGACATGACTGCCATGCGTAGCGCCGGCGCCGTTCTGGCCCCTTAAAGGGATCACCTTTCCTTTAGCGTCCCGGCGCAAGACCTCGCTACCGTCCAGTCCCTTAAGGACGCTATCGTACTCTAATTCAATTCCGGAGATACCGGTATTGTCTACATCGGTAAAACCGATCAATGGGGCTGCGAGACGTGTATACGGGTAATGTCGCCTCACCGATTTCCTGACAATAAACCCACGGGCGCTAAAGTTCCGCAGACCCTGGCAGTCTTCCGTGGGCACGTTACGCTCCAACCAGGCGAACGACCGGTTACTGTCCATCAATTTCAGATAATGAGAAGGTGATCTGTCATAGGTTTCGGCCATGATAGTGGCCAGGCTGTCGGAGAGCTTGAAAACCTGAGGGTCCACCGCGAAGGAGTAATGAATCGTGTTGGCCGTGAGGGCTTCGCCGTTACGGGCCAGGATATTGCCGCGCATGGCCCGAACAGTTTTTATCTCGGTGCCCTGATTCCAGGCCTGGCTGCGGTACTCATCATGGCATATCACCTGCACGTACAACAACTTGCCGGCAATCACAGTCATGAATATGGAGGCCAGAACGGTCAGAAATACGATCCGTGGCCGATATTGCAGGTAGAGCCGGGTCACTGGTGGAACTCCGGTACGTAGACAATCAGAGTTTCGGCCGGTGGCACATACATACTGAGTTGTTTACGGGCAATACCGGTAATACGCTCGATACTGGAAAGACGATCGATGGCGGCCTGCAATTCGCGGTTGGTGTTTTCCGTTTCCAGGATCAATGTTCGGGTTTCAGACAACCGTGATGAAACCACGTCATTCTGGTTGTAAATCCACAAGTAAGCGATAGCCGTACTCACCAGGAAGATAGTCCAGAAGAAGAATAGGGGCACTGAGAGGCCTCCCATATTGCCGTGACTGCCCCGCGAAGGTCGGCCAACCTGTCTGCGTACGCCAGCCATCAGATCCTCTCAGCCACACGCATTTTGGCGGACCGGCTGCGTACATTAGCTGCCAGTTCGTCCGCTGACGGCAGCAGTGGCTTACGGGTCATGACGCGAAAGGCAGCCCGGTGTCCGCACTGGCATACAGGCAAGCGCGGGGGACAAATGCAATCTTGCGATTCTCGTTTGAAGAATTGTTTGACCAGCCGGTCCTCCAGTGAATGAAAAGTAATGATCACGGCGCGGCCACCGGTCTGAAGTATGGCCGCCAGTTGGTCGAGAAATTGCTCCAACGCCGACAGTTCGTCATTGATATATATCCTGAACGCCTGAAACACTCGGGCCATAACTTTCGTCACCGCTGGCCCCTTGACCAGCGATCTGACAACACCGGCTAGGTCACCCGAAGTGGCCAAATTACCGTCCTTCGAGGCATTATGGATCAGGCGGCCCAGCCGCCGGGCCTGCCGTTCTTCGCCATAGTCCCTCAGAATTGCTGTAATCTGACCCTCGTTCAGCCGGGGCAGAACATCATAAAGGGCTGCTCCCCTGCCGGCATCAAAACGCATATCCAGCGGCTCGTCGAAACGGTAGCTGAAGCCCTTGCCGCTGCCCTCCAGGGTATGACTGGAAATGCCCAGATCAAGCAAAACCCCCGTATATAGTTGTGTTCCCATTTCCCTAATCAGTTCCGGTGCCTGGGTGTATGAACCATGCTTGACACTTAATCGGGGATCCTCCACCCCGAGATTTTCTTTTGCCAGGGCAAGCGCCGTTTCATCCAGTTCGATAGCCAACAAACGACCCTTTTCTGACAGTGCTTCCAGGATCGCGGCGGCGTGCCCACCCAAACCTAACGTGCCATCTAAATAAAGACCGTCCCGGTCAGTAATCAGCCACTCAATAACTTCGCGCTGCATGACGGGCAGATGGCCTGGCCCGGCGGCTGTATGAGCCATGAGATCTAAATCCCGATTTCCTCGGCGATAGCCTCCAACTCGTCCTGCTTGTCTGAGAGCTCCGAGTCGATGGCCTGTAACTGATCGGGGTCCCAGATTTCAATATTATCGATCATGCCGATAATCTCAATATCTTTGGTTATGCCCGCGTATTCAATGAGTTCGGCGGGCAGCTGCACCCGGCCCTGGGCGTCGTACTGTAAAATTTTGGCATGCCGCAGCCGGTTGCGGGTATAGTGGCGCTTAATGGCCCGGCCCTTGTTGAGGTTGAGCAGCTTTTCCTCTACCTTTTCCTTCCAGACCTGAATGGGATAGAGCACGATGCAGCTGTCATCGCTGCGGGTGGCCACGAAACTGCTGTCGTTGGCCGGTCCCAGCGCCTTGCGCATCTTCGATGGTATATTGACGCGGCCCTTGGAGTCCAGGGTATACCGGTAGCTGCCTGTAAATGATCCGCCTGTGGTATCCAAGATTGACTAACTCGCCTTGAGTTGCCGGCAAACCCCCGTAATAGTTGACGATAATTAAGGGAAATTAACCCACTTTGACCCACAAACATATTATTTTTACTCACCAGAGTCAAGGAAAATACTGTAGCGACGGAGAGATGTATGGCTGGTGTATATTCAGGCTGGTCGGGCAATCACCAGAATACGACGGGAACTAAGAGGAAGGGATAGTGTTGTGGGGTAGAGTGGAGGAGTTCAGCCGGCCCTAGTCGGGGGGGGCGTAGGAGGAAACTTCGTAGATGCCGGTGGGCGTGATGCGTAGGGCGCCCAGGCCGTTGGCTTCGCCAAAGTCGATGGGCACACCGTTCAGGTCGCCCCTGAGCAGGTGGATGGTTGGCGTACGCAGGATCAGGTCGCGGTCCACCGTCCACTGGCGCGCCTCCGCCACTGTCAGGTTGAAGGCTGGCCCCGGCTGGCCCTGGGTAACGGGCTGAATCACCACATTGTCACGGGCCATGAGGGTCAGCCGTACCGGCGGCGTAAGCCGAACACGCTCCAGCAGGTGGGAGATGATGCGGTCCTGCCGGAAGAGGTTGTTGGCCAGCTCCACGCTGGACTCTACAGGCACAACCGGACGGGAGGCACGGGTGCGGCGAGTTTCCGGCACTGTGGCCGGTGGCGGAGCGGGAGTTTCTTCAGCAGGCTGAGCAGCCGTTTCGGTGGGAATGGCAACCTGGGTGGGTACGGCTTCTTGTTCAAGGGCCGGCTCAACGTAAGTTTTGCGGGCGAAGATGGTCAATACGATCAGGGTAATGAAAATGGCCGCACCGGTTATGAAATCACGGCGCAAGCGGGCCGGTGCTCTGGCGGTGTCATCGGCCTTTCGCCGCTCCGGTTTTTCCGGTGTACTGACGGCGACTGTCTGGTCCGGAGTATGCGGGACCTGCAGTTGGCCAATATACTCTTCCAAAGAGGTAACGACATCATCAAAATTGGAACCGATTTCCTGGCAATAACTTCTCAGAAAAAGCCGGATGTAAGTACTCGGTAAAACTGCAAAGTCGCCTTCCTCAATAGCCTCCAGAAAACGCCGATTGATGCGCGTCTTATCCGCGATATCTTCAAGGCTGATACCCTGGGCTATGCGCAGCTGTTTCAGATCGTGGTAAAATGCTTCTTGATGTTCCATCGGCTGTCGATGTTAATCCGATCCAGAATACTGTTACAAGTTGTTTCTAGACTGCAATTCCGGCCATATTCCGGTCTCCCGCAAATGCCTGTAAAACCGGGCCAGTGGGAACCCCATGACGTTATGGTAACAGCCTTCAATCCGGTCCACGAACACACCGCTGAAATCCTGAATTCCATAGGCGCCGGCCTTATCCAGGGGCGGATCCGTTTCCAGATACAAAGCGATATCCTCATCAGTCACTTTACCGAAGGATACTGCAGTGCTCTCAACAAATTCAGTGTCCAGCCCCCTATCGCGACACTGCATTGAAACGGCTGTTTTAACCAGGTGTGTACGGTCAGCCAGTGACCGAAGCATGCTCCGGGCTTCGGTTAGATTGGCTGGTTTGCCGAGCAGGGCGTCATCAAGTAAAACAATAGTATCGGAGCCGATTACCAGGGACTCCGGATGAAGGTCTGCCACGGCACCGGCTTTCTCCCGGGCCAATCGCCGGCAAGTCTGCTCAGGTGATTCGCCGTCGCCTGCGGCTTCCTCGATCTCGGCCGGTTGAACATCGAATGGAATTCCCAACCTCTGGAGCAGGCTTGTGCGCCGGGGAGATTGTGATGCCAGAATTAATCTCATCGCAGAACCGCCAGGCGGCCCCATCGATTTATCGATTCACCATCAAGATTTCGCGCTTGAAAGTAGTACAGATAGGTACCGTTAGCTAATTTGTCACCGAAGGCGTCGCGGCCATTCCAGTGCAGCCGCTGATAGTCGGCGCTCTGGATACCCGGAGAGTCGAGCCGCACCACTTTAATACCGTTCAGTGTAAAAACCGTGATGGTCACCTCCGCGGCAGAGGATAATTTATAGGTGAAATCGGTACTGCCCTCAAACGGATTGGGATAATTAAATAAATCAGCCACGTCAAGGCTTTCATCCAGGGTCAACCGCAACTGGTATGTCACCTGGGTCTTATTATTGGCGCCATCCCAGGCCTCAATGGTGAAAGCGTGCTCCCCCTGTAAAGCAGGGTCGAAGGGGTAGTTGAATCTACCCGTTGTGGCGCTATCCAGGTCGTATTGATACGCTTCATTCATGATTTGGGCGGCCATTTCATCATCAATCCAGACCCGGATGGAGTGCCCTACCTCACCACTCAGGTTTATGCCGAGTGGATCTTTCAGCTCTACTTCGATTGTACTGCCGATCCTGATGGCATCCCCGGAGCTGACCGGAAGATTATCCTGGTAGAGACTCACCAGGGGACCGGTTTCATCGTGTACGTTATCGGCCGTGCCGGAGATGATCAGGTCTGATCGCGATCCGATTTCCTGTACCAGTCCGCCGTTTAGATCGTTCCAGCCGTAGGCTATGATCTTGGCCTTGGCGCCACTATAATTGATATCCTTGGGGACCACAAACCGGCCATCAAAGTGGCCGTTATGGATAGATGCCCGCCCACGGAAAAGGGGTGCTCCGGGAAGTTCATATGACGGTGTGTCTCTCAAGGTACCATCTTTAGATACATACTGGCGTACAACAGTGCGAGGGGCATCCAGCACGGTAATCAGGGTCTCCCCGGTGGCCAATTGAGGATTGGCTGTGGCGCCGTTGAAGTAGCCGTGCCCAAGTACTTTTAGTGTATCCGGTGACACGGCGTCAATAGCGAGTGGCTCCCGGGGGAAGGCCAGCTTGATGGCAGGATCACCGAATAGATGGAACTTGTTGGCATCGTCATTCCCCGGAACCTGTGACTTGGTTCCCTGCAGAATTTCCCCTACCCTGCCGCTGGTCGGCTGTTTAGCGGGTCCGGAAAAAGTTTGCCTGAACAGATTATAGATAAATTCCCGATTGGTGCCCAAATTAACTGACCGGGTGGCTGCAATTACCACGATGCCGTCGATTTCCGTGCTGGCGGTGATGGCTTCACTCATGGCGGGGACATCCAGCTGATCGAAACGTCCCCAGGCGCAGGTGCCGGCGTACCAGGCCGGTAGTCTGCCGCCAGGCTCAAGGAGGGGGCGGTCACGCTCCATGTTAAGCAGTTCCTCCTGGGCCCATTTCGTGGCCCCACCGTGGCCGATATAATTGATCAGAGTGACGCCGCGATTTACACTTTCAATCAGGGCCTCGGTGGCATCGGGCTTGATCACGGCATTGGTAGCCGGATTTATCTTCTTGGCGTACTCGGTCAGGTAGACTTTCCCAACTTCCAGCGACTCAGGTACGTAGCCGGCAATGGTTTCCGACTGGGTGATGAAGGTGGTCTGGTCCTCATCGGGGCGCATGGGATCATCGGCGCAGATGACCAATCTGGTGCGCCAGGAGCCGGGCTCCGGTTCAACCATATATGACCGTACTGCCTCGACGGCGGCTTCGGCTTCCTCCAGCGTAGATGCGGCGATCCGTCCAATACCCATGTCCGGCAGCGGGGAATTGACCCATTGCGAATCGAGATAAACAAACATATCATCCACCGCCCGGGAATCGATATCCGAACTACCGTCCAGTTGGAAGGTGGGGACCAGGGTAGTACTGCGGCCGGTGATATTACGGTAGTCAAAATCGCCGTCACCGAACAGACAGACCAGCCTGGGGGGCAGCGAATCGGGGGGCGGACGCTGCCAGTTCTCATGGGCGTAGCGCAGGAAATACCTGAGAGCCAGGGGATCGGATACGCCGCCTGAAAACTCCTCATAGATCTGGTCAACAGTAGTTACCAGTGTAGTGAGCCGCAGATCAGGCTGTACCTCCTGAGAATGAACTGTCGCCAAATCATTCGCTGCGCTGATCAGCTCATCGGCGGTGATGATGATATAATCAGCCTGAAGATTGGATCTGCGCAGATTGTTAAAATCAATGGACTCAATAACGTCAACAGCGTCGGGTGACCTAAGATCGGCCTCGGCAGTGGCGAGGAAGAGCCCGGCTTCCGCTGCGGGCAGGGGAGAAACCTCCCAGTCGGCGCCGTTTTGCTCGGCTACCAGATTGGCGGGATCGGCGGGATTGGTGATATCGAACACAATGGGAGCAACCGTATAGCCGGCGAGCCTGGCATTGGCATCATCAGGTTGCTCCGCCAGGGCAAAGCGCATTTGTCCCTCCACTGAGTCGAGGGTAACGCCGTAATCCAATTCGGCCCAATCCAGCCACACTTCATCCCGGCTGTAGGCCGATGTATTGGTTAACGTGATATAATTGTTGCCGGTTTGGACCGCGGCACTGACTGTTTCAGTTGAGGGGGTGAGCAGTTTATCGTTGTGATTTTGAAAGGAACCGGAATTATAGGGGGGATCAATCTTCTGGTTCAGTGTCAGCTGGAGCCTGTGGAGCCCCAGAATAGTTGTCTTGTTCCCGCCACGAACTTTCATTGCTAATGAAGCCGTTGCGTTTTCGTCGAGGTTAGGCGTGTTCATGATAATAGTAAAAACCGCGCCCCGTGCCATGCGTGTCTGGTGCCAGACAGGCCCCGAGTTGAAGCCGTTGAAGGAATCTACTTCGTAATGATATATGTTG
>DAOWIJ010000149.1 GCA_030640955.1 Fidelibacterota bacterium | reverse complement strand
TAATCAAAGCCGGGAAAAGCCGGCTTCTGAACACAACGCGGTCATAATGCAAACATCGCACAGCCGCAGGGTAGACCCGCCACTGCTACTGCCACCCAGCTTCCGTCACCTGCGGCGACTCCTTCGGTGCAGACTGCCACTGCCACTGCCACTGCTACTGGTCCTATCGGTATTGCTTGCCGGCTGCCAGCAGAAGGGTGGTATGACCGACGCGCACGAGCAGCTGGATGCTGTTTTATGGGTCCAGGGCTCGGCTGAATACAAAGCCAACACAATGCAGGCCTACCTGTTGGCCGGGGTACAGTTGGACGCCGCCTTGGCAGACAGGAATTGGACAGCCGCACTGGAGCAGGAGGGCAATTATCAGGATCTGCCGCCGGCCGTCATTCTGGATGTGGATGAAACCTGTCTTGATAACTCACCCCATCAGGGCCGCATAATACTGGCTGATACCGTGTTTACCTATGCGAGCTGGGACCTATGGGTGAATGAAGCCCGGGCCCAGGCCTTGCCGGGTGCGGTTGAGTTCTGTCAATATGCTGCTTCCCAAGGCGTGACGGTCTTCTATGTAACCAACCGCCGTGATCATCTCGGGGAGGCAACCAGAAAGAACCTGTCACAAACAGGATTCCCATTTGAAAGTGGATTTGAGACCCTGTTTACCAGGGGCGACAACTCTGATAAAACAGTCCGCCGGGCCGCTATCGCCAGGAATTACCGCATCTTATTACTCGTCGGGGATAACAGCACCGATTTTTCTTCGTCGTTTGTGGTTCCATCAAGAACTGTTCATGATAACATGGTTAAGCGTTTCGCTGATTATTGGGGTACACGCTGGATAATCATTCCCAATCCCATGTATGGCTCATGGGAGGCATCACTGCCTGATTTCAGCTACAGTCTGTCCCGCTACGGCAGGGTACTGGCCAAGCGTAACGCGCTTAAGCACTGAAAAGGGGAAACTCATGCGTCAATATTCAATTCAATTGATCAGGCTTTGCGTACTGATCTTCGTTTTATCGGCGGTAGCATGCACGAAGGTCTTCTGGAAAGAAAATGACCGCCCCAAGTCGATCATCCTGATCATCGCGGATGGCGCCGGAACCGGTCACCACTCAAGTCTATTTTACGATAGTGATGAGTATTTTCCGGCCCAATTTGCTCACGTCGGTCTCTTGAGCACACACCCGGCGACACGAAAGCGGGTCACTGATTCCGCCGCTGCCGCCACAGCCCTCTCCACCGGTATCAAAACGGATAATGGCATACTGGGTCTGGACCCGGCGGGCGAGCGTTTAACGACCATTGTTGAATATGCGATTAAACAGGGAATGGCTACCGGTCTTGTGGCAACCTCCACTATTACGCACGCAACTCCAGCAGGGTTCGCGGCACACGTGAAATCGCGGGGCAATTACGCCGAGATTGCGCGCCAACTTATTAAGGCGGACGTGACTGTTATGCTGGGTGGCGGACGGTTACATTTTTTGGACACTGACAATGGTGGCCTGCAAGAGGAAGACCTGCTTGCCGGACTGCATCGGTCCGGCATACAGGTTATTAGTCAAATCGGGGAGCAGGTATCGTCTGGTGGCCGAATAATAGGCCTGTTTGCTCCTGAGGCCCTGCCGCGCGCCCCGGAACGCAAGCCTTCTACCAGCGAAATGGCCTTAAAAGCATTGGAAATCCTTGAGCATGATCCGGACGGCTTTTTTCTGATGGTCGAAGAGAGCCAGGTTGATTGGGCGGGACATGCGAATGATTTTAAGTACCTGCGTGATGAAATGCGGTCACTCAATGAGCTCTGCGGAGTCCTGTTGGCATATCAAACGCAGCATCCCGATGTGTTACTTGTTTTGACCGCCGACCATGAGACCGGCGGTGTGAGTGTGGCCTTCAACGATCAGACTAACGATTTAACCCCTAACTGGGGAACTGAGCACCATTCGGGCAATTTAGTGCCCATTTTCGCCACCGGCCCCGGTAGCGCAGCCTTTGACGCTGTCGCGGATATTACATTTGTTGGCCAAACTCTGATCGAGTATGTAAACCGGCGCTAGAGATTGTCTGAACCTGGCACAAATGGTGACCTGGTGCTTACTGATCTGCGGAAAGCCTTCAACGGCACACAGGCGGTTGATGGGATATCACTAAATATAAAGCCGGGTTCCATTACCGGGTTGCTGGGTCCCAACGGCGCCGGTAAAACCACTACCATCCGTATCGTCATGGGAATCCTAGGCGCCGATTCCGGGGCCGTAGCTTACGGTGGGCAGCCGGTTACGCGCCGGGTCAGCCGAAAATTCGGTTACCTGCCTGAAGAACGGGGCCTTTATCAGAAAGCCCACCTGCGTGAATCGCTCATCTACCTGGGTCGTTTGAAGGGGCTTACGAAGGTGTACGCAACGCAGCAGGCTAATCACTATCTGGAAGTATTTGACCTGGGGCCTTTTGCCACCAAGCCTGTCCGAAATCTCTCGAAAGGCAATCAGCAGAAAGTCCAGTTCATTGCCGCCATCATACATAGTCCTGATCTACTCATTTTGGACGAACCGTTCGCGGGCCTGGATCCGGTCAATCAAATCCTGCTCAAGGATATTATCAGGCAGGAGCAGGCGCGGGGTGTGGCGGTTCTGTTCTCTACCCACCAGATGGAGCAGGTCGAGCAGCTGTGTGACCAGATCTGTCTTATTGACAGAGGCAAGGTAGTGCTGAGCGGCGCCCTGGCTGAGATCAAGGCCGACCACGGTGAGCAACTGGTTGAGGTTGCCTTCGAAAGTGACCTGCCCCAAGGCCTGGAAAATATTATCGCAATAGTTGATTCGAACGAAACAACGGTAATTGGTCACGCCCGGAAATCCCTGGCCGAAACACTTAAAGAGTTGACTTCGCTTGGCCCGGTGATCTCATTCAAAGTTAAGGAACCCACTCTGGAGCACATTTTTATTGACATCGTCGGGCGTAAACTGGAATGATGCCGGCCTTCATAGTCGCCCGCTGGGAGTACTTGACGAGGCTGCGATCCAAAGCCTTCATCCTATCCACGCTCCTGATGCCTCTGTTGATTATCGCCATGAGCTTTTTGCCCACACTGCTCATCCAGAAAACGGAGTCCGATGGCCTGGCGCTGGCGATTGTTGATCTCGACGGTGCGTGGGAGCGGGACATCGGCAGTGTGCTTGATGAACGCCATACAGATGCCGCAGGTCGAACTTTATATCCACGCTATTATCTCAACGCCACCGATTTCAGTCAAAAGCGCACCCAGGCTATCGAGCTGCTTAACAATGGCGCGATCGATGCCGTCCTGGTGATAGGTGACGGTTTTCTGGAAGCTGGTACGGTGAGCTATATTGGCGGTAAACGCAGTGGTTTTATCGAGCAGGAGCAGGTTCGTAGCGCCGTACGCCGTGCCCGCCGAATTGCTATCTATGAACAGGGCCAAATCTCCATCCATACGCGGAACCTCATTGAGCACGATATCAGCTGGAACAGCTATGCGGACGGTGACGCGGACAGGGCAGTAGTAGATGAAGTGCAAATCTTCCTTAAGCCCATTATTTATACGCTGATACTTTTTATGGCCATATTCCTGTCAGCGCAGATAATCATGCGCGGCATTATTGAGGAGCGGGGCAATCGGGTGATCGAGATCCTGTTATCGTCGATCAGCAGTAAGGACCTCATGACCGGTAAAATACTTGGCATTGGTCTGATCGGACTGACCCAACTCGCCATCTACCTGACAGTCGCCATGCTGACCCAACTCTATTTCAGGGAAGCGGGGTGGCAGTGGGAGGGACTGGTCTGGTTCCTTATATTCGGCATACCGGGCTATTTTCTGTATGCGGCGATTTTTGCCGCCTTCGGCAGCCTGTTTGAATCGGATCAGGAAGCTCAACAATTCGTCGGCGTCTTTAATATCATTCCGGTACTGCCGTTACTGTTTTCAACGCTTATCATCATGCAGCCCGAATCGCTGGCCGTAAGGGTCGCGTCGTTCGTACCACCCATAACGCCTTTCATTATGATAATGCGGCTCACCGTGTCTGATGTAGCGCCGTGGGAAATCGTGGCGCCACTACTGCTCCTTATTATTTCCGCGTATCTGGCGATGCGCTGGGCCGGGATCGTTTTCCGGACGGCCATTCTACTTTATGGTAAGCGCGCCACGCTCCCCGAGATCATGCGTTGGGTCAGGAGCGGCTAACCGGCCGGGCCCAGCCGGCGGTTCAACATCCCGCCTGGATGTTTCCTGCCGTAACCTTCTACGGCAAAATTCATCCTATTAAGGGCCACGAGCTCATTGATTAGAGCAGTGGTTTGGCAATAATTTAACTGATCGAATTTGTGTGCATTTCAGGGCATCACATAAGAAAAGAGGAGCATACCGTATGGGTGCTAATACAATCGAACTCTCTGAAACCAACTTTGATGAACAGGTGGTCTCTTCCGGGCAACCTGTACTGGTTGATTTCTGGGCCGAATGGTGTGGACCCTGCCACGCTATTGCCACGGCCATTGATGAGGTCGCGGCCGAATATAAGAATAAGGTAGTCGTAGGTAAGCTGAATGTGGACAATAGCCCGTCTATTGCTGTCCGTTATGGCATTCGAAGTATTCCCAGCATATTGCTGTTTAAAGACGGTCAGGTATCCCGGCAACTTGTCGGTTCGGTACCCAAAACCGAAATCACTCACATATTAGAACAGGCCCTCAAGGCCTGACGAAAGGATCATGTCGGATCCCTTAAAGGTTGTAATTATTGGCTCGGGACCGGCAGGTCTCACGGCGGCGATCTACGCTGCCAGAGCCGGAATGAATCCGTTGGTTTTTGAAGGCTCCCAACCGGGTGGTCAATTGACAATCACAACAGATGTTGAGAACTATCCCGGTTTTCCCGATGGCGTGCTTGGCCCCCAGATGATGGAAATGTTCCGGGCGCAGGCCCAACGCTTTGGCGCTGAGACCAGATTTGAACACGTTACCCGTGTGGATCTCGCTCAAAGGCCGTTCAAGATCTGGGTGGGTGAGGAGCTTACTCTGGCTGAAACAGTCATTATCAGTACCGGCGCGAGTGCCCAGCTTTTGGGCCTTGAATCCGAGAAAGAACTTCTGGGGCGCGGCGTTTCAGCCTGCGCGACCTGTGACGGCTTCTTTTTCAAGGATAAATCCGTTATTATTGTGGGCGGTGGAGACTCGGCACTGGAGGAAGCCTCATTCCTGACCAAGTTCGCTGAAAAGGTCACCGTCGTTCACCGCCGGGATGAGTTCCGGGCGTCAAAGATTATGCAAATGAGGATTTTTGACAATCCTAAAATTGACGTCAAATGGAATTCCATCGTGACGGCACTGACCAGTGATCCCCAAAACGGTGGATTGACTGGGGTCGTCCTGACAGATACGCAGACCGGCGCTAAGGAGGACTTGCCCATTGACGGTGTTTTTGTGGCTATCGGCCACAAACCCAACACGGAACTGTTCAAAGACTATCTGCCCCTTGACGCAAAAGGATACATTGTCACTGAGGGAAAGTCATCCAGGACGGCGGTTGAAGGCGTATTTGCCTGCGGCGACGTCCAGGATTCCGAGTACCGCCAGGCGGTAACCGCTGCCGGGTCCGGCTGCACAGCAGCATTGGATGCCGAGCGTTACCTGGCAGGCCTCTAGAACGGGTACAATCTCAACCTTTCCGGGGTACGATCTTACAATATCGTGCTACCGCTTCTGCCTGTAAGCAAAATCAGAGTCTCAGTTATGAGCAATTCCGGGGTGATGGACTCTTGAAGTCATCACTACCCAGGATTGATATACTCATGGCGGGGAACACCTTGCCGGAAGTCCGAAAGAGATTCGGGGAATTCCATGATTGGTACATGGAACGGCCGCAGCTGCCCGCCAACTACCGGGTAATCACAGCTTACAACGGTAATCCGCTACCGGACTTTCATGAATCTGATGGCTGGATCATTACCGGCGCATCGGAATCGGTGAATGATCCCTTGCCCTGGTTGCCTGACGCCCGGGGTCGGATTGCGGTGGCGGTGGACGCCGGGCACGCCATTTTGGGGGTCTGTTTCGGACACCAGTTGTTGTCCAGTTCGCTGGGCGGGATGGTGACAAAAAACCCGGCCGGCTGGGAGTTGGGCCAGGTGCAAGTATTCCTGACTGCTGATGGAGTTAAGTCCGCCCTTCTTGAAGGCCTGCATAGCCCCTCTCACGTCTATGCTACCCATCGGGAAATTGTAGATTCGCCGCCAGCGGATGCGGTGATCCTGGCGGAGAACGACATGGGTTTGCAGGCCCAGCAGGTCGGCCCGAGGGCATATGGTGTACAATTCCACCCCGAGTTCACCGCAGCTATAGCGACAGTCTATGCAGAGTTGCGCGGGGCGAGTGGCACAGTGGGGCCCGGCGCACTGCACGGGGCCGGTGATGCCGGCAGCCAGGTGTTAACAAATTTTATTAAAATCGTTTCTCATTAGGAGGCATTATGCCAAAATCACTGTTTGAAATCAAGAACCTCAAGTATAAGCGCGGTGGTCAAAATCAATTATCGATCTCCAATTTCGAAATCCATCGCGGCATTGCTTATGCTATTACCGGCCAACCCGGTTCAGGGAAGACCACGTTTCTCGAGCTACTGGCAGGCAGATTAAAGCCACAGCAGGGTACTCTCACGTTCGACGGTTACGAGCGCGGTTCAGCGGAATTTCGCACCAAGTATAACGAGGAAGTCTATTATCTGGCACAGGCGCCGGTGCGGGCCTGGGGTAAGGTGAGCAAGTATATGTCGCGCAATATTCGTCTGGCAGCCTGGTCCACGGATTCGATTGACACCCGTCTGAAAAGCATCAGCAAATTGTTTTCCCTGGGGGATAAATTGGACCGAAAAATCAGGGCGCTGTCACCTGGCGAACGCCGATGGATTGATATGGCCGTCGCCCTGGCTTCCGACGCCAAGGTCTTGATCATTGACGAGCTTGAGCAGCACACCAGTTTTGATGAACTTGACCTAGTCAAGCGGCAGCTGCAACGGAAATGCAATTATGAGGGCATCACCGTTATCCTGTCGACGCTCAATCCCGGCACGATCAGGCGCCTGAGTGGCGTCTCCGTGACACTGGATCGAGGCCGGATTGCCATGATCAGATCGGTTCGTGATGGGGGCCGGACCCGGAAACCGCAATCCGGCGGAGTGAGCAACCGTGGAAGCGGGCAGACTGGTCGCAAGCGTTCCGGAAGGAGCTCTGCCCGCCAATCGCCCCCTACCAAAAGCACCCGGCGGACTAATAACGGCAATTCAAAATAATGAATGCCCTGCGCCTTTACTGGCATACTGACTTTGAACGGCACCAGGTAAGCGCCGGCCACCCTGAATCGGTGGCCCGCATCCAAGCCGTTAAGAAGGGCCTGGGGGAGGAGGACATCTGGAATTCAGGCCAGGTAGTGGACGCCCCACTGGCTGATCTCGCGCTGCTCACCTCAATCCACCCGGAGGCCTATGTGGAACGCGTTAAGAAAGCCTGCCAGTCAGGTCCGGGCGTAATTGATTCAATGGATACGGAAGTATCGCCGGGATCATGGGATGCGGCCTTAAGGGTTGTCGGTGCGGGGTGCCTGGCTGTCGATCATATACTTACCGGCAAGACACGCACGGCATTTATTCCCGGGCGGCCGCCAGGCCACCATGCCCGACGAGAGCAGGCTATGGGCTTTTGTCTTTTCGCCAATATTTCGCTGGCGGCCGTTTATGCATTGGATCATTATGATATCGACCGGCTGGCCATCGTCGATTGGGATGTTCACCATGGTAATGGAACTCAGGAGATCTTCTACCATAATGAACGCGTTCTCTATGTCAGTGTGCATGAACATCCCCTGTTTCCCGGCACCGGCCGGCCGGATGAAACCGGTTCCGGCCAGGGACTGGGCTGTACCTTGAACTTTCCTTTGAAAGCCGGTTGTGGGGATGATGAGTATGCACAGCTGATTAAGGGGCCTATCGCTGATAGGCTGCTGGAATTCAATCCGGATATAATCCTCATATCAGCCGGTTTTGATGCCCACCTGGCCGATCCTCTGGGGCACATGCGTATCACCACCGATGGTTTCCGGTCTATGACCGAGTCTGTCACGCATTTGGCCTCTACTACCAGTCAAGGCAGGATCATCTCGTTTCTGGAAGGCGGTTACAACCTGGAAGCCTTATCCGATTCGATAGCGGCCCACGTAAATGTTTTTAAGGAATCCACCCTTTGAGACTCCTAAATTATTCAACTGTCATAACATATAATCAGGCGGATACCCATGAAGCGGCTTTTTAGATCAAAAACAAATCATGTTCTCGGCGGAGTATGTGGCGGCCTGGGTGAATATTTCGAAATAGATCCCGTGCTAATCAGGCTTGTCTGGCTGATCTTGATATTGTTCGGAGGTGTCGGGCTGGTTCTGTATGTTATTGCCTGGGCGATTATCCCGCTGGAAGAAGTGGAACAAGCCAAACATGCTGATATTAAGACGCCCATTACCCTCAGGGGCCACCTGTGGTGGGGACTGGTGCTGGTGATCATGGGAGTCTTTTTATTGGGCAGCCAGTACCGCATCATTTACTGGCCCATCATACCAGGGATTCATCTTCATACCCGTGATTTTGTGCCGCTGGTATTGATGTTGGTGGGTCTTTATCTGGTCTATTCCTTCGGCCGCCGGGCTTCGCACATGGACCGGCCGGGAAAGCAGCGTTTGTACCGCAGCCGGAGCGACCGTAAACTGCTCGGCGTCTGTGGTGGCCTGGCCGATTATTTTCAGATTGACTCCACATTGATCAGGGTCCTTTGGGTAGCCGGAAGCTTCCTGTATGGCATTGGTGTATTGCTCTATATTGTTCTGGTGCTGGCGCTCCCGGACCAGCCAGCGGTAGAAACCACAGTCTCCAAAAAAGCCAAAGGGTAGTGTGCTCAAGTTTGTTCTGTTGATCCTGGATGGCTTCGGCCTCCGGGAGGCCGTGACAGGCAACGCTATCAAGCTTGCCCGCACCCCAACCCTTGATCGGTTGCTCAACGGTTATCCCATGATTCCATTGCATACCTCCGGCGCCGATGTGGGCTTACCCGCTGGCGTTATGGGAAACTCTGAGGTGGGGCATATGAATATTGGCGCCGGGCGCATCGTGATGCAAGACCTGGTGCGCGTCAACCATTCGATAGCCCAGGGCGAGTTCCAATCCAATCCGGTGCTGCTCGAACAGATGCAGGCCGCGAAGGCCAGGGGCGGTGACTATCACGTTTTGGGCTTGTGCAGTGACGGTGGCGTACATAGCCATATGGATCACTTCAACGCCGTTCTGAAGATAGCTAAAGATCAGGACCTTGAGCAGGTTTACTTTCATGCAATGATGGACGGCAGGGATACTTCGCCATGGGCCGGCGCGGACTATCTGCAACAGGTTCAAGCCTGGATGAATGAGTTGGGAATCGGTACTATTGCCTCAGTGATTGGGCGCTATTACGCCATGGACCGGGACAACCGGTGGGAACGCATTGAGTTAGCTTATGATATGCTGGTGCACGGTCGCGGCACTAAGCATGGCTCAGCTGCCGAGGCCATGAGCGCTTCGTACGCCGGAGAAACCGGCGATGAGTTCGTCACACCCCGGAT
>DAOWIJ010000091.1 GCA_030640955.1 Fidelibacterota bacterium | reverse complement strand
GGCCGGAGCTTATGCGCCAACGCATCGAGAGTTTCTCTTTTAATCCTTTCCCGGCCACCGAAAACCAGTGTGTCCTGGAGGCCTATTTCTATACCTTGCCGGTGAATAAATTCCGCGTGGATGGCTTTATGAACAAGGCTTTCATCAAGGCCCTGAGAAAAAAGTTCAGCGTTATCACTGACGCCCTGCCCGGCTACCTGGATTTCGATGACTACTCCACCAGTCACTCGTCGTACATCCTGCGCCTCAGGTCATTACCAAAGGACTTCACCGAACAGACGGTGACCCTGGAACTGTTCAATAACGGCAGCCTGAAGATGTATATCCCGCTGGAAGGTATGCCTGTGCCCGTCCCTGAGGAGGACCTGTTCGAGATAGAGCGCCAGTTCCTGCACCTGACTGACTTCGAGAACCACCTGGGCCGCGCCCAGGCTGCCCGGCTGCGCGTAATCGACGGCTACAAACTGCTGGTTTCGTTCACCGTTCTGGTAGAGCAGTATTTAGGTCTGTTGCGGCAGAAAAGTTACGTGAATCCCCTGAAGGTACGCTTCAGGCTGGCGAACGCGCTGCATACGCTCCTGTTTTTTGACAACCAGGGCTACCTGGACTATCTCAACGAATATGGCCCGCCAATCTGCTTTAAGGACGAAATCGAAATACCACTCTTCGAGGGCGGCAACACTTACGAAGTGGCCGTCACCGAGTCCCCAATGGTATTTATGGGCATCTTATTCGGAGCCATGGGCCTGCCGCCGGCTTTCGTACCTTCGGCCATGCGCGGTCTGGAACGCTATCTTAACGGCCTCCAGGTCAAATCACGCATGTCGGCCAAAGTGCTGAGCCTGTTTGATAACTGATCGTAACGGCAAGGGACCGATAGCATGACTCCCATGGCAATCACCCGATTATTGGCCCGCCACGCCCTGCCTCTGTTGGGGGTCCTGCTGGTGGGCTTCCTGCTATACCGGACCAGCATTTTCAATCCCGAGCTGCCTGAGTCGCGATTGATTACCCTTGGCATCACCGGCGCCGTGTTATTGGCCCTGGGCGCAAATATAAAGCGCTGGAATTTTCTCATTGCGGTCCCCCTGCTGCTGGCGGCGGATGTCCTGTTGATGGGGCCGGGCGGGATCGCCATGCTAGGCACGCGCTGGCTTTATCTGGCGGCGACAGCCCTAGCCGTCGTCATTTATCTGATCCGGTATGAGCAGCTGTCCGCCGGCCTTCCGTTTGGCTCGACCCTGTTGCTAGCCTCCCTTACCGCCCTGACGTTTCTGGTAACAGCCTTCATCCTGGGATTGTTTATCGCCTACCACTCCTTCGATTCCGACCTGTTGTGGGAAATATCCCGGGGCTTCCTGGTGGGTGCGGGCCTGGGCCTGGGAGTCGACCTACAGAGAAGATACCTGTAGCGCTCTTCCCCCCTGACACCCACGGCAGTCGCAGTAGCAGAAGCAGTAGCAGGGCAATGCCACAGGCCAACGGCGGAGGTACCACCAAAGGCGGCCTGGCGCTCCGCATCCTGGCTCCTTGAGACTTGGGGCTTGGGACTTGATGCTAGATACTAGATACTTGATACTCGATACTCGATGGAATCCCGCCAACGGCGGGGCTAGATACACGAAACTCGTAACTCTTCAAATTTTACCGTACATTGGGGCCATGGATTCACTGTCCAAACTTGTACTGCTGGTGCCCTTTCTACCGCTACTGGCCTGCAAGGCGAGGCTCAGGGTGACATAGCGGTTCTTTCCCCCTCTCGCTTCAGGAGAGGGGGCGACACGAAGTGTCCGGGGTGAGGTAACGGGGAGACCGCCACTACTGAAGTTTCGGGATGTGGCGATCTCCATGAGGCTAGAGGCTTGGGATTTGAGACTTGGAACTCGAAACCCGCAACACTCTTTCCCCCGCCGTTGGCCCCGCCTATGGCGGGACAGGGTCAAGCGTGGGCCTTTGAAAAGGGGGTGACGCTAGACTTCTCCAGACCGGGAAAACCCACAGACAACGCCTATGTTGAATGTTTCAATGGACGCTTTCGGGAAGAATGCCTCAATACCCATTGGTACTTGTCTTTGACAGATGCCAGGGATAAGATTGAGGTATGGAGGAAGGACTATAATGAGAGTCGTTCCCACATGTCTTTGGGCTACTTAACATCTGTTGAATTTGCAGGACTTAAGCCCAATATGAACGCCCGGGACTCACATTAAACCTGGACCAATTTTGGAGAGACCCTCAGAAATGACTGGACAACCAGCCTGGAATGTTATTACCGAGCCTGCCATCCGTCTGCTCCCGCCATCTTTGCAACTCCGCGGAGGTTCAATGAGTCCATGATGGATCCTAAACGAACGAGGGAAGTAAGCTATAGTGCCTAAATCACCCCAGTTGCGCATTCTGTTGGTGGAAGACAAGGAGCATGACCGGCTGGCTTTCCGCCGGACATTCCGGAAGAACAAAGTCTCCTGTCAGATCACCGAGTGCATCCAGGCCGAAGAAGCTCTGGAACTGCTCCACGGTGACGGCCCCTCCTTCGACCTGCTGGTTACGGCCCATCACCTGCCCGGCATGTCCGGCATGGACCTGTGCTCCAGGCTTCTTGAAGAGGAGGCTACTTTACCGCTGGTGCTTTTAACCGGTGTGGGAACAGAGGAATTAGCCGTGCAGGCTCTCAAGGCCGGTGTGTATGAATATATCGTCAAAGACCCTATCCAAGGGTATCTGAACCTGTTGCCGATAATCCTCCCTGCGGTTGTACAGCGGTATTGCAACCGCCAGGCACGCGTGGAAGCGGAACAAGCTTTGAAAGAGAGCGAACATTGGTACCGGCAAATCATCGAGGAAGCGGTTGATACTGTTTTTGAGGTCGATCCACTGGGATATTGCACCCTGGTTAACCAACCGGTCGAGAAACTGACAGGATATTCACGCGATGAAATCATCGGGATGCTGTTCACCGATCTCATCAAACCGGAATGGCGGGAACGGGTCCAGACCCATTACCTTAAGCAACGCGACGGAAAGATCAAGGAAACTACCCTGGAATTTCCGATTGTTACTAAATCCGGTGAAGAGAAGTGGGTTGAGCAGACCATTGCGTTGCGTCTGGTCAATGGGGCGCCGGAAGGACTGGAGGGTATTGTACGGGACATAACCGAGCGCAAGTTGGCCGAGGAAGCGCTCCGACAAGCCCGTGACGAGCTGGAGATAAGGGTAAAGGAGCGAACCGGGGAGCTGGCCGAATCCAATGAACGATTGCAGGCGGAAATAGCCGAGCGCAAACAGGCCGAGGTGGAGATTCACCAGCGAACGGAGGACCTGGCCCTGATCAATGAGCTGAACAGCACCCTTAACCGGGGAGCCGCACTGGGTGAGGCCATCGATATACTGTCAGACAGTACCAAGAAGATGTTCCACGCCTATGGCGCCGCCGTCCATCTCCTCAGCGAGGACGGTCGCTACCTCGCCATGCAGAACCTGCCCCTCAAAGGGAAAACTTTGAAGCTTCTGGAAAAGCTGCTGGGCCAGAAGGTGCCCCTGATCAAAATCCCGCTGGAACCGGGAAGCCTGCATCTGGAGACCATGCAATCGGATCAAGCCAGTATTTTGAACGATCACAACGCCATCGACCACTGGATCAGTGAGTACGTAGGCCAACCGGGACAGATCAGGCCTGAAATCCTCAAACAGGTTAAAAAAATCGCCCCCCAGATCCGAAAACTGGTGGGTATCGAATCTCTCGTGGCCATACCCCTTATTTCCAACGGCAAGTCGGTTGGTATGATAGAAATGTCCAGTAAGATCCCCTTCCATGAATCGGATGTGCGGCGGCTGGAGATCATTGCCGGGCAGCTCACCGTCATTATCCAGCGCAAGCACTCAGAGGAGGCTTTGAGGAAAGCCCAGGACTACATACATAGCATTATCGACAGCTCCCTGGATATGATCATCGCCGTCGATAACGAGCGGAACATCATCGAGTTCAGTGATGCCGCGGTTGAGACGTTCAGGTACGGCCGGGACGAAGTGCTGGGTGAACACATTGAGATGCTGTACGCCGATCCCATGGAAGGAATAACTATACATGATGAAACCGTGAACCACGGTGGTCAAATCCGTGAAGTGCTGAATCGCCGGAAAAACGGTGAGACCTTCCCTGTTCTCCTTGCCGCATCGGTACTTCGGGATACCGAGGGAAAACAGGTAGGTGTCATGGGTGTGTCCCGGGACATCACCAAACATAAACAAGCAGAACGGGCCCTGCTGGAAAGCGAGGCCCGCTACAGCAGCGTTATAGAGAACTCCCCGGGCATTATCTTTCTGATCAATCGCGAAGGGAATATCCTGGATTTGGATATGCGCCATGAACAGGACGAGGGGCCGGAGGTTCTGGTGACCTCCCGTATATACGACTTCGTCTACGAGGATGACCAGCAGCTGTTCAGGCAGGAAATCGAGGCCTGCGCTGATATACAGGGACTACGCGAGTTTGAAATCCGAAACTTCAACCAGACCATTACTTACCAGGTTCTCCTGGCTCCGGTGGACCGGAGAAATGGGGAATCAGGTACTATTGCCTGCAACATGTACGACATCACCGAGCGCAAGAAGGCTGAAAAAGCCTTGGCCGCTGAGCAGGAGCTACTGTCCACGACATTAAGGAGTGTGGATGATGCAGTAATAACGCTGGATATAGAGGGACACGTCGTCCTGATGAACAGGATGGCCGAAAAGATGATCGGTTGGTCGACGAACGAGGCAATGGGAAAGCAAGCATCCATCGTGTTCGGATTAGAAGATGAACAGACGGGCGAGAAGACCGCACTCCCGGAACCCCAATGGGTATTACATGACAAAGAGAGCCCGCAGGCAGACAAGCCGATGGTGCTGATTACCAGGGATGGTGATCGTATTCCGGTAATCATCAGAACCACCCCCCTAAATGACAAAGACAGCAGGATGATAGGGACGGTGTTGGCTTTTCGGGATGTATCGGAAACCCGCCAGCTGGAGGATGAACGCCTCAAGGTGGAGAAACTCGAGTCTTTGGGCGTACTGGCCGGGGGGCTGGCCCACGACTTCAACAATTTCCTTACCAGTATTGTATTGAATATATCCGCCGCGAAATTGAAGTCGGCCCAGGATCCGGCCATAGGACAGTACCTGGATGCCACCGAAGATATTATACAGCGCGCCAAGGGCATTACCCAGCAGCTAATGACCTTCACTCGCGGCGGACTGCCCGTCAAAACCAAGATGCCTCTCGTTCCACTTCTGAAGGAGGCAGTGAAGTTCACCCTGCATGGGAGTCCCATAACGCCCACGTTCGACTTGCCGGACAATCTCTGGGCAGTGGACATCGACCCGAACCAGATCAGCCAGGTCGTCAACAACCTGGTTATGAATGCCTCCCAGGCCATGCCCCGGGGAGGCCTGATAGCGGTCAGCACAGCCAATATTACCCTTGTGGAGAAGCAGACGCTCGGGCCGCTGGAACCGGGTCAATATGTGAAAGTGACGGTTCGCGACCAGGGGGCAGGAATCCCAAAGGAGCTCCTCGATAAAATTTTCGATCCCTATTTTACCACCAAGGAAACCGGCAGCGGGCTTGGTCTGTATTCATGTTACAACATCCTTAACAAGCATAACGGGTGGATAACCGCGGAGTCCGATGTGGGCGCCGGAAGTGCATTCACCTTTTATCTGCCCGCGGTAGGCGCCCCAGTCCAGCAGGTGGAAAAACTCCGACTGTATCGAAGGGAACCGGGCGTATCCTGGTAATGGATGATGAAAAGAATATCCGCATGGTTCTGTCCGATCTTCTGACATACCTGGGATACGAGGTGGTTACGGCGGCTGACGGCGAAACCGCACTGAAAATATATCAGGAAGAAATGATAAAAACGAACCCCTTTAACGCTGTGATCCTGGATCTGACCATCGCTGGTGGCATGGGTGGCCTTGACACTATAAAAGGACTACAGAAGATAGACCCGAATGTCAAGGCCATCGTCGCCAGCGGTTATTCTACTGATCCCATCGTCGCAAATTATACGGAATATGGTTTCAAGGCAACTCTTCCCAAACCCTTCAGCGTGGAAGAACTGAGCAACGCCCTGAAGGAGGTCCTCGGTGATGACCAGTGAATGTCACAACCTTGATCTCCCTTCGATGCAGCGTAAAGCGGCTGGTGTATCGGTTCAGAGCCTCTTGGACAATCAGTGCTAATAATTAAGAGATACGTTCTGCTGATGGTCAATGAGCACCAAACGGATTATGCCCCGCCGCTGGCGGGACTGCTCTGACGCTTACTTCAGCAATACAAGCTTGATACTTTTCGTGTGGGAGGCAGTGACCAACCGTGCAATATAGATACCTGAAGGCACTTGCCGCCCCCGGGCGTCTCTACCATCCCAGACCTGTTGATGGTACCCTGGCTCCATCGGCCCTTCCTCCAGACACACCACCTCTCGGCCCAGCAGGTCGTAGATAGTGATGCGAGTCTCCGAGGCCACTGGCAAGCGGAATGAAAACGTGGTTCTCGCATTAAAAGGATTGGGATAGTTTTGTTCCAAGGCAAAAGCGTTTACCCCCGTTTCAACTACAACAATTGGAACGGATGCGGCAAGTTCCGTATAAGCCTGTTGGAGGATAGATAATGCATATTCAGCATACGCGGTTTCAGCGGCCAGCATTTCATTGACCAGCAGGGTGTCTGTACGCCATTGAACAAGCAGGGTCTCAGCGGCGGAAAAGATCGAATCCTCGACAGGGAAAGTTTGTGTCCACAAGCCTCCTCCAGATCCATCACGCAGCTTATACGAATCGATATAGTAAGAATTAGTCGCGTAATCGAACAGGAGCGCTTTTATCTGGTTGGCTACATCGCACAGGGGTGCGGTCGGATTGCCGATCGCTTCTTCAGGTGTGTTACCGACTGGCCAGTAGGGCACAGTTATCGATGAGGCGGGTTGTCCCAGCATCGTCCACATGGTGCTCAACCCCGCGAATTCACCCAGTAGCACGCCCTGAATAACAGCCGCCGAAACGGACTTGTACCGGCAGATACTGACGCCGGTGTAGATGTATCCAAACGGCCTTTCCGGCAGCCATTGCCCGGGATATGGTACAGGAACAGGATTGCCATCCAAGTCTGAAAAGTCCCGCATCTGGTGACGGATGATGCTGCGGTAGTTCAGGCTGTCGCCGGCGTGATATTCTCCAATAAGGGTCTGCTGGCGGGCGTATCGCTCCAGCCCACTGCCGGAACCGTCGCCGTTGACCGCAAAGTTAGTCCGCAGGATATAGCCATGGGGTGCTACGGCGGTGTCGGCGGCGTCATATTTCCAGTAGACATTCCCCCCAACCTCAAACATTGCCGCCGCACCGGTAGAATCCAATACGGCTAAATTCCCCCGGGTTGTACGACCGGTTACATTGGTGCTGTCCAGGAAATGCTCAAATTCCGTCACTGTAGCGCAGATACCAAGTGCATGCCGCATTGTCAAGCCATTGCCAGGTCCATCACTCCCTTCCGGCAAAGGCAAATCGTAAGCGGAGGAATTCACAATAGCGAACCCCTTTTCGTTCACACCCATCCGGACGTAGGACTCCCCTGCATTTATAACAGCGATAAACTTGTACTTGTACGATGTGTTGTAATCAACCTCATTATTCGGCTTATCAATATAATCCCTCGTTTTCCAGACCAT
>DAOWIJ010000121.1 GCA_030640955.1 Fidelibacterota bacterium | reverse complement strand
GATTGAGGCGAATCCCTTGCTGTAGATGAGCTCGCCGCCGGCCTCATCGTAGACCTCAAACAGAAATTTACCGGTGTTGGAGTCATCCACCAGATAGGTGCGGCCGCCGGGCCAGGGGCCTTCCAGGCGCAGTTGATCCAGCGATATATGTTCTTCTGTGGCAATGCCGCTGTGGTAGTAGTCGAAGCGCAGTGTGCGCCCGGTGAACCAGGTATCAAAAGTATGGCTTTGCCCGACGGCAATACTTGCCAGAATCAGCATCAAGGGTAGTCTGTTCATGGATGGTCTCCGTTATAGTCTATATGTTTCAGGTTCCGCGTTTCAAGTTACATGTCAAGAGCAATAGATTGCGAGTTTGCAGCAGATGAAGCCTTCCAGCAACAACGAGGTCCGCCGGGTGGAGGCCCTCATTCCGGGATATCTTCCAATCGTATCCCTTTCCCCTCCCGCAGACTTTCGCGGGCAGTAGCGATACGCGCCAGAAAGCGAGGGTCGTTCTCTAAACGGTAGTCGAACCAATCATCCTCGGAGGTGAAACCGATCAGGACACCGGCAGGTTTCCCGTGCCTTGTGATGACAATCTCATCCCTTCCCGCTGACCGGAGGTATTCGGAGAAATGATCCTTCATTTCAGTCAATGGTACTGTTTTCATTCTGGCCAGATAATAGCCAGAATATATTGAGCTGTCAAGATGTTATTCTGCGCAGGACTTCCCCCGAAAATTGATTTTCTAACAATAGCCCGGGGTGCCAAAGAAAACCCATCCTTCCCGCTTGCACGGGTTCCTTCCCTTATTAGGGAAGGATTAGAGGCCCAGCGGTGATTAGATCGCCGCTCCCGAAGTTTCGGGATCGCGATGACAGGGTAACACAGACCGCTAGCGAGGCACTATCCGGCTTTCCCTCCCTTCAAAAGGGAGGGACCTCACGACGTGAGAAGGGTGGGTTTGGCCTCCAGGTATTCCGTCCGCAGGCCTTGCGGATCAAGCTATGATTTCCCCTGGATTCTGATGTAATATTCTACTTACCGGAATCGTCTATGCCAATACTTGCAACCCTGCAGAGGTTTGTGCACCTATGAACATCAAGCGTCTTCTTTTCATTACCACTTTTTCACTGGCCGCCTCACTATCGGCCCAGTCAGTTATCTCAACCCCCGTCCGCACCTTTCAGGGGCATGAGAAATCGGTCTACTCCGTATCCTTTTCCCCCGATGGCCGCTACCTGGCAACCGGCTCTACAGATAATACGGCGAAGTTGTGGGAGGCCACCACCGGCAGGGTAGTCCGCACCTTCCAGGGGCATGATGATTGGGTCCGGCCCGTGTCCTTTTCCCACGATGGCCGCTACCTGGCAACCGGCTCTACAGATAAAACGGCCAAGCTATGGGAGATTGCCACCGGCCGGGAGGTCCGCACCTTCCGGGGACATGATTTTTGGATCAATTCCGTGTTCTTTTCCCCCACTGGCCGCTACCTGGCAACAGGCTCATCGGATAAAACGGCCAGGCTGTGGGAGGCCGCCACCGGCCGAGTGGTTCGCACCTTCAGGGGGCACAAAGATGGTGTCACGTCTGTGCCTTTTTCCCCCGATGGCCGCTACCTGGCAACAGGATCAGGGGATAAAACGGCGAAGTTGTGGGAGGTCGCCACCGGCCGTGTGGTCCGCACCTTCCAGGGGCATAAAGATTTTGTCCAGTCCGTATCTTTTTCGCCCGATGGCCGTTACCTAGCAACAGGATCGGGGGATAACACGGCCAAGTTGTGGGAAGTCTCCACCGGCCGGGAGGTCCGCACTTTCAAGGGGCATGATGAAATAGTCAACTCCGTATCGTTCTCCCCCGACGGTCGCTACCTGGCAATCGGATCAGGGGATAAAACGGCGAAGTTGTGGGACATCGCCACCGGCCGGCAGGTTCGGACATTCAAGGGGCACAGTGAATCGGTCCGATCTGTGTCCTTCTCCCCCGACGGTCGCTACCTGGCAACCGGATCTTTTGATAATACGGCTATGTTGTGGGAGGTCTACTCTAACGACGTGCAGCGCCTGCTGGCGGAGAGGAAGTTTCTTCCCAAGACCCTCAATAACCGGGCCGGGGCCGAGATCGCTGCCTTGATTACATCGAAAGGAGAATTTGAGACTACCCAGGCCTACCAACAGCGTCTTGAGAGGGCCAAGGGAAAAGAACAGCGGATCAGGGACCGCAGTGCCCGGCTGCTGACCAAAGAATACATACGGATAGATGCCGAAATCGCCCAGGCTATCCTGGATTCGAGGGAGGAGATTACATCTGGTGGAGCAAAGCTGGGCGACTACGATGCTGATGAGCAGGTCTTTCCCATCATATTATTGGGAAATAATTACAAAGTGAAGATACCGCTGGCCGAAGCTCCCGGATTTAAGAGTCGCTTCGGTTCCCTGAAGATCACCGGCGAGCAGCAGCTCGACATACAGGGCAGGTGGGAGCAGTTCAACTTAGCGCTTCTGGATCCCCAGACCGGCGCCCGGTATCCATTTGGCGAACAGCGGGATGGCGCCGGATCTACTTTAGCAGGCGGACCGACCCGCAGCCTGGTGCCGCCGGAGCTGTCCATACGGGTGGCCTTCTCCGAGACCAACGGTAACGGTTTTCTGGATGCCGGTGAAGCCGGCCGGATCAAAGCCTCTCTTGTCAACAGCGGTAATGGCGCAGCCATCGGTGTGAACCTGGGAATTGAGAGCCGCACTCCCGATCCTGCCCTGAACTTTGTCTCCAGCACCTATATCGGGAATATCCCCCCCGGCAAGACGGCCACTGCCACAATCGATATAACCGCTTCTATGCAGGTTGAGCGCCAGGCGCATACCATTGTCCTGACGCCTTCAGAAAGCAACGGCTTTCCTCCCGATCCGGTGGAGATTCATTTCGAGACCTACCCCTTTGTGCCGCCGGAACTTGTCCTGGCGGATTTCGGTGTATCCACTGCCACGGGTGAAAGTATCATTCGTCCGGGAGTCAGCACCACAGTTCAAGCCCGGGTCCAGAACCGGGGTACCGGGCCGGCGGAAAACGCCGCCTTTGACATCAGGCTCCCCGCCAACGTGTTCTTCACTCCAGAGAGCCGCAAGGATTTCTCATTCGGTTACCTGAAGCCCGGTGAGTTCAAGGACCTGGAGTTTTCCATCCTGACCAACAAAAAGGTGGATCGCGAGATCACAATCACCATCGGCTATACCGAGGCCAATACCCAGGGCAGCCTGCCGCTGGCCCTGGCCATCGAAAAGCCTCTGCAGAACATCCAGCAGCTGAAGGTAACCGGCAAAGAGCTGGCCGGTGCGGCAGCGCCCGATGTGGCAACCCTGTCAGTCGATATCGAAAAGGACCTTCCGGTCACCAAATCGAAGCGCAAGTCCGCCCTGGCGGTAGTATTTGGTGTGGAGCGCTACAAACTTGTCTCCGGGGTCTCGTTCGCCAAGCGCGATGCCTATTGGGCAAAGGAATATTTTGAGCGGGTGCTGGGCATCCCCGCCAGCCGCATCTATTACCGCACCGACGATGACGTAGGCCAGGCCGAGTTCAGCAAGGTATTCTCACCCGGGGGCTGGTTGGCCAAGCGCATCAAGCCGGGTCAGACCGAGGTGTACTTCTACTACGCCGGGCACGGTTCGCCGGATATCAAAGAAAATAAGATGTATCTCATCCCCTATAACGGTGACCCGAATTATGCATCGCTCACCGGCTACGAGCTGGGCCGGTTATACGACCAGGTGGCGGAGTTAGGCGCCAGTTCGGTTACCATCTTCCTGGATGCCTGCTTTTCAGGCGCGAACCGCAACAACGAAATGCTGCTGGCCGATGCCAGGCCGATTTATGTTGAGGTGGAAGGACCCACTGCCAAGGGCAACGTCTCCGTATTTGCTGCGGCCACTGGGAAGCAGATTTCTTCCGCCTGGCCGGAGAAAAAACACGGCCTGTTCACCTACTTCATGCTGAAGGGATTGCGCGGCGAAGCCGACCGGAACGCGGATCGGGAAATCACCTTGGATGAATTAAGCCAGTACATTACAGGCAACGTGTCCGAGACCGCCGGCCTGCTGGACCGCGAACAAACGCCACAGCTGCTTACCTCTGACGCAGACCGGGTGCTAGTTAAGTACTGACCTGAAGCCTGATGGTTAAATCAAACCGGTGCGGCAGGTGCTGATCACATTGGCAGTTCGGCCAGTACCCTTATCTGATCAGATGGGTAGGTGTGCTGCCCATCTCTGCCCTTCCTGGCAATCTTAATCATGGCCGCCGCTACCGCCTTCGCCTTAATGGGCCTATAAGGCCCCAACGGACCCGCCATGAGCGGCGCAAATAAGGGCGCGGTAACCACAGCCAACCGTTCCAGCAGACGGAATTCCTGCCGCTTTCCCAGCAACAGTGATGGCCTGAAATGATGGACTGCTTTGAACGGCAGTGCACCGATGGCCAGCTCCAGCTCGCCCTTCACCCGGAGATAAAGAGATCGCGAGCCACGATTCGCTCCCACGGACGAGACCAGCAGATGCTGGGTAGCGCCCTTCAGCAGCGCCAGACGGGCCACCTGGTAGGGGTAGTGGAAATCGACTTGCCGGAAGGCGTGATCCGAACCGGCTTTACGGCGTGTGGTACCCAAACAGGAGAAGACATCATCGCCCTGGACCAGGCCACTGTATTTATGCAGATTTTCAAAATCGACTACCTGAACATCCAGTCGGGGATGCTCCACGCCCAGCGGCCGGCGCACCAGGACGCGCACTTGCGAGTAGTAGCCGCCCTCTAATAATTGCTGCAACAGGTGGGAGCCCACCAGTCCGGTTGCCCCCACCAGCAGTGCGGTTTTTTCAGCCAACTTATGGAGCCTCTATTTTACCGATTACTTTTTCTTCTCTACCATGGCCAGCACCGCAGGCAACACCAATATGGAGGTAGCCAGGCAGGCGCCTACACCGATAAACAGTGCAATACCCATACTGCCGAATCCCCGGTAGGTGGCAAAAACCAGCGAACCGAAGGCCAGCATGGTGGTCAGGGAAGTTATAATAATGGCCTTGCCGGTGGAACGATAAACTGTGTTCAGCGCGCCCAGGCCCTCAATCCGGTAGCGGTGCAGGAGGTGCACTCCATCATCAATGCCAATGCCGATGATCAACGGTATGGCCATTATATTCAACAGGGTGATCTGGATGCCGGTGAGCCCCATGATGCCAACCATCCACACGACCCCGAACACCAGCGGGACCATCGCCAGGAAGGCGTGCTTGAGGGACCTGAAGTCGGCCCACAGGAGCAGTAACACCACCAGTATGGTGAGCAGAGATGCACGTTTGCCATCCTCACCAAGAATCTCAAGCAGGAAGTAGAACATGGGAGGCGTACCTGCAATCGCCGGCGTAATATCGAGCATCTCTTCGGCAAATGCTTCCAGATAGTCGATGTGCCACACATTACCTTTTGGATATACGGTCAACAGAAATCTGCTGCCGTCATCGCTCACGTGCTTATTACGAATCAGATCGGGGATCATATCCAGGGTTATGGTAGACGTATCGGCCATATCCAGCACGATATTCTTAAAGGCCTGGCCAAAGTCTCTATTGTATTCAGATACCCGGTCAAGCGGCACGGCGTTTTCATCCAGCAGTGCGATCAGATCAGACAGGTTGCCCGTTTGTTCCGGCTTATCCGGATTTCCCACCAGCCGCGTAGCTTTAGCATCTACGTTATCCTGGCCACCCATAAATGCCATTTCCTGCATTTCAATGACGTTCATCTCCAAGCGCTCCAACTCCGTCTTAAAGGATTGCCAGTCAGGCGTGGTGATGGATGAAACGGAACGGCTCCCCGCCATACTTGCGGCTATCTCCTGTATGGCCGGACTTCTGCGTTTCTGCTCGTCTGGTTCAGGTAGATAATCGGTGATGGACTCGACGTAGCTGACATGGGCTTTCTCCTTGGCTTCCGCTGTAAAACGTTGGTTTTCCTCCAGCGATTTCGCCGTCATCATGGTAACATCGGGCGAAAAGTTGTACTTCTCGATTATTTTATCGCCCAACTCGATGGACTCCAATCCCTCAGGCTCCATGTTCAAATAATTATAGTCCATGGTCAATCGGCTCGCCATGATACCGAAAAAACCGGTGACTATCAGCATACCCGCGAGAGACACTTTCCAGTGATCGTAAACGGTCTGCCCGATCCGACCGACAGGGCCGTAGGATATATCTTTCGTCTTCTTTATCTCTTTGCCGCGGAATTCACGGTAGCGCTGGCGAACCATGATCATGGTCGGCATGGTTATCAGGGTTGAGATCATTATCACGATCAG
>DAOWIJ010000252.1 GCA_030640955.1 Fidelibacterota bacterium | reverse complement strand
TCCACGGCGTCGGCGCCCCCTACGCCCACGGCGATCATGCCCAACCCGCCGGCATTGGGCGTGTGTGAGTCGGTGCCGATCATCAGGCCACCGGGCACGGCATAGTTTTCCAGCACCACCTGGTGGATAATGCCCGCGCCGGGGTGCCAGAATCCCAGGCCATATTTTTGTGCCACGCTTTGCAGAAAGGCGTAGACTTCGTCGTTTTCAGTGCGGGCATTGTTCAAATCCGCGCTGGCGCCCACCTGAGCCCGGATCAGATGATCGCAGTGTACCGTTGTTGGCGCCGCCGCCGTTTGCCGTCCGCTGCGCATGAACTGGAGCAGAGCCATCTGGGCGGTGGCATCCTGCAAGGCCACCCGATCGGGACGCAGATCGGCATAATCCTCAAACCGCCGGGGTATATTGGAAAAGCTATCATTGAATAGATGGGCCACCAGGATTTTTTCGGTCAACGCCAAGGGTCGGCCTAAAATTTCCCTGGCCTGATTCGATCTTTTCGCCAGTCGCGGGTATAATTTTTGAACTATCTCAAGGGGTGTTTGCATACTGATTGGTCCTATCCTCCGTTAAGGATATGTTCTAGGCGTCGGGAACTTCTATTTCAACGGCCGAAATAGTCATACCAAGCCTCCATCAGATGGGTGTGATGTTCTGGGGCGTTTTGTCACATTGCGACTGGAGTAAGAGTGTAGACGCGAGCGAGTCGCGCCGCTTTCTTGATATCTCCGCTACGCAAGAACTCCCGAACATCGTCAAGTCTATAAGCGTCCTCGATGGATAAGTATGGAGGCCAGCCTTCAGCAGCGTCGGTTAATTCAACGTCGACCTCGGCAACGTACTCACCCTCATGTACCAGCTTTGTATAGTGCCTTTTCTCCATCATCTTCTCCTCAGAAAATCATCCATCCATCTCTCCGGATCAGGCCTGTAGGCCGTAACAAGAACAGCCGGGGAGGAGGCATTCTTCGGAATCCCCCACACCACATGAATGGCCTTTCCATCCCGATCCTTCTGCAGGACTAGCACGCAGGGACCCTTCGGATACTCAGGATAGTCTTCCACGACGACCGCATCCGCGACTCCCGCAATGATATCTCTCACAAAAATATCATCTGCAGCCAGTTCATCATAGCCATGGTCGGATATCTTAGCCTCACCGTGCCCTACCAAATTCAAAACATGGCTAAATGTTTCACTCATACGAACGCATTACGTGAGTGGGCGCACTGCAAGTGTGTTTGCAAATCAAAGTGCATGAAGTATCTCGTGCCACACAGCGTTATCGCTGTATCCGTCGTCCTCTCGCCCGACGGTTCAGACAATCGGAATGTCCAGTTTCTCGACAGTCTTCAAGTTAACCTGATTCCTTGCCCGCCATAGATTATAGTTGTCCTGCATAACAAGCCAGCTCTCAGCCGAGCGTCCCAGTGTCTTAGATAGCCTTAAGGCCATTTCAGGACTGACATTACTTTCGCCGTTAATCAGACGGTTAAACGTCGAAGGTGAAACCTTCAGCTTTTCAGCCACACGGCGGGTGCTGATATTGAACGGCTCCAGATATATCTCGTGAATAAATTCACCCGGATGGGGCGGGTTATGCATCCTCATCAGTGGTAATCCTCATAATTAATATCGTAAACGTTACCTTCTTGAAAGCGAAAGGTCACACGCCAGTTCCCGCTCACGGCGATGGCCCACAGGCCCTTCATCTGTCCCTTTAAGGGGTGGAGCCGAAAGCCGGGGATGTCCATATCGTCAACGGCCTGGGCAGTATCTAGGGCAGCTAATTGCATTCGCAGTCGCTTCTGGTGCGCGAATTGAATACCCGCTGTGCTGCCGGTCTCATAGAATCGCCTTAGGCCTTTATGCCTGAACGATTGTATCACGGCCTGAATTTAGCGCGTTGCGCACCACGCAGCAAGGGAAAAGGGATTGACAGAGGTTTCGCCATCCAGGAAGCCGAAAAATCCAATTTCTCTACCGCCTTTATGTTAATCTTATTCCTTACGCACAACAGATCATGATTGTCCAACAGGGCGAGTCTCATCATTGCTCAACATATCCAATATGTCTTGTAGATAGGCATCATAGCTACGCCAGCCAAGTAAAGAGGTGATATTGGCAGCGAAAATTACCGTAATCCCATTATTGAGATCAAATGCGGGATCTCTATACTTTTTTCCGCTACGAGATGTTCTTTCGCACAGATTCTCGAATATAGACTTGTTTAGATCGAACAGATTAGAATCGTCGTAATGCGCGGCTTGATTACGCCCAGCATAAATAATCAAGCCAATTGGTATTGCAGATTCAATTTCCCGCCCGATGCAGAATTTTTTTGGTTTCGGCTTCTTTTTAATCAGATCAACAAATTGTTCTGGAATATTACCACTATTCGAGTATTGCATTATCGCCATGTAGGCTAGCTGCAGAACTGCACCACATAGTGTTGCTATCGCAAATGACTCATTGAGAAACCTTCGTTCAGCTGTCCGCCATTCTTCCGTTATACCAACATCGTCTAAGGGGACAGTATCTATTATCCTCACATATTCATCGATGCCCTGGAATAATATTTTGGCAGCGCTTTCTGTTTTTTGTAAGTACTCTTGAAAAGTTTCCACGAGATAATTTCCCTAATGAGATTTGTCAAGTTGAAGTGCGCTCTGGTGCAATCTAACACACTGAAATACAACCTTCAAGGGAATTAAGAGGAGGACTTTTCTGCAACCTCACCCCGGTCGCCGGAGTCTATCCTGAGGCCGCCAATAGCGGCTGAAGGGGCAGACTCCCCCTCTCCCACGGGTTATCCAACAGCACGCTGGGAGAGGGGGCATCGCGGAGCGAAGGGGGTGAGGCCCTAGTAGCGGTAGCCTTCCGGCTTATAGGGGCCGTCCGGGTCGATGCCCAGGTACTCAGCCTGCTTTGCGGTCAGGCGCGTAAGCTTCACACCCAGCTTATCCAGGTGCGGCCGGGCTACTTCTTCATCCAGCTTTTTGGGCAGCAGGTGCAGCTTATTCTCCAGTTTATCCTGCCACAGGGTCATCTGCGCCAGCACCTGGTTGGTGAACGAGGTCGACATGACAAAGGACGGATGGCCGGTGGCATTGCCCAGGTTCACCAGACGGCCCCGGCTGAGCAGGATAATGGAGTGCCCATCGGCGAAGGTGAACTTGTCCACCTGGGGCTTGATGCTCTCCTCGGTAATACCCGGCGTGTTTTCCAGGTAGGCTACATCGATCTCAATATCGAAGTGGCCGATATTACAGACGACGGCGTTATTTTTCATCCGGGACATATGCTCGCCGGTGATCACATGATAACTCCCCGAGGCCGTCACGAAAATATCACCGATAGCACAAGCGTCCTCCATGGTAGTTACTTCGAAGCCTTCCATGGCGGCCTGCAGGGCGTTGATGGGGTCGATCTCGGTAATGAGCACCCGGGCGCCATAACCGGCCATGGATTGAGCACTACCTTTGCCAACATCGCCATACCCCGCCACCACGACTACTTTACCGGCTACCATGACATCGGTACCGCGCTTGATGCCATCTGCCAGGCTTTCCCGGCAACCGTACTTGTTATCAAACTTGGATTTGGTTACCGAATCGTTCACATTGAAGGCGGGGAAAGGCAGGGCACCCTCCTTATCCAGCTGCATGAGGCGGTGGACACCGGTAGTGGTTTCCTCGGATACACCACGAATTTCAGGAATCATCTCCTTGTGTTTTTCAAGGATGACCTGCGTGAGATCGCCGCCGTCGTCCATCAACAGATCGGGGCCTTTGCCATCGGCAAAGCGGAGGGTCTGTTCGATAGCCCACCAGTATTCCTCCTCGGTTTCACCTTTCCAGGCAAAAACGGGGATGTTCTGATCGGCGATGGCTGCGGCCGCGTGATCCTGTGTTGAGAAAATATTGCACGAAGACCAGCGTACCTCGGCGCCCAGCTCCACCAGTGTTTCGACCAGCACGGCGGTCTGAATTGTCGTGTGAATGCAGCCGGCGATGCGGGCGCCTGCCAGGGGCTTGCTGTCGGCATATTTTTCCCGCAGGGCCATGAGTCCCGGCATTTCCACTTCAGCCAGGGCTATTTCCTTCCGGCCAAAGCCGGCCAGTTTAATATCGGCCACTTTATAATCATCAAACACGCTGGGGCCGCCATCACTCATAACGGGGACTTCAATATCTTTAACTGCCATTATATTTAACCTTCAAGTAGTTGTTTTTAGCCTGTCAATTTAAGGATTTTGTTACTGGGTTGGGAGGATGAAGTTCCCGTGTCGCAAATATGATCACAGGCCCCACAGTTCCGCAATATGCGGCCCGAATGCCGGTGCAGCGGTCAAGCCGGGGCTGTCGATGCCCAACATATTTACCCAGCCGGGGCAGCCCGATTCGTTTTCGTCATTTACCTGAAAATCGTGACTGAATTCCCCAGCCACAAAAATGTGGGGCCTGATTCCAGCCCAGTCGATTGTCAACTGGTGGCCGGCAACACCGGGCCAGTAGAGTTCCACATACTCGCGAAAAGCCTGTTCAGATTCAGGGTCAACGCTGTAATCTTCCTCGTTAGTCGCCAGATAGTTGGCATCGGGACCTATCCTCACTTCATCCTGCAGATCAATTCGAATATGGATTCCCAGACTGTTGATAGTCGGCAGGGGATAGATGAGATGCTTGAACGCGCCGCGAGCATCGGGCGCCTTAAAATAGGAGCCCTTACAGTACCTTAATTCATAGTCCTTGTACCGGGTAATAAAGCCCGCCTTGCGTGCCACATCCAACGCGCCTAATCCGGCGGCGTTGATTACATGCGCGGCTGATACTGTGATCTCCTCACCCTCAATATCGGTTAGTGTCACATCGTACCCTGTATTATTTCGATGCATGGAGTGGAACACGGTCTGGACAGCCAGGTCACCGCCATGGGCCTGGAACTCTCCAGCCAGCTGGTGCAATAGACTATCGACAGAGAGAATGCCTGTGTTGGAACTATAGAGCGCCGGCATGGCTGCGAGCTCCGGGTATAGCCGGTGCAGGTAGTCACCGTCTACCAGATCCAGATCATTTACGCCGTTGGTCAGGCCCTGGCGATAAAGTTGCTCCAATTCGGCTACTTGTTCATCCGGCGCCAGCACATATTTACCGCACTGCCGGTATGGGAGGTTATTGCTGATCAGGTAGGCTGCCAATTGTGCTCGGCCAGGCACACATAATTTTGCCTTAAGGGAATCGGCAGGGTAGTAGAAACCGGCATGCAGGACTTCGCTGTTGCGGGCACTGATACCCTGACCGCAGCGCTCTTCCCGTTCAATCAGCAGGCATTGCCAATTGTGTTCCAGCTGAAAATAGCGCCCCAGGGATACACCGACAATGCCCGCTCCGATAATCAGCAGGTCGTACATCCGGAGCCTTTACTGAGGTACACCCGCTTGAGCACTCAGGCGTTTCCAGTAACGCTTGAAACGACTTGGCTCTATGATCCGCGGTTTCACATTAATTTGCTCACGCCAGCCTTTTTCCCAGGCTACCAGCTCCTGTTGGAGTCGCCAGCGAAGATCGGTGAGGTCGCTGCCTTTATGAGCCAGGAGTTCAAGAACCGTTTTATTTTCGAGGGTGTCGCGCTCTTCAATATATTGCGGACTGATTTCCGAAGCGCGCAGAATATTCCGGTGAAACTCCTCCTGGCGCCACCACAAGCTATCGCCGGAATAGTGGCCCAGGTCTTTATCAGCTAGATCGTTTTCCAACGGCTGGCCGAAGTGCACCGGTTTAAAGACCGCCAGGTCCGTAGCTGACGCCGCTGTGAAGAAGTGATCCTGCCGGTTGGGCGAGATGCGCACAGCCATGGCGCCGGTGGTCTGTTCCTGATGGCTTTTTGAACTGGCCGCGCGGGTAAAATCGTTATGTGAGATTGAGTGGGCCGTGCTGTTGCGGCGGTATCTCAGGAGCTTCATCAGAGCGAGCAAGGGCATCGTATTATCAATCTCACTGAGCTGGGATGCCATATTCTCCGCTCGTCGAATGCAATTCCTGCTTCTTGCGCCGCGTCTACGCTCAAAGCTTTTTCGGAAATCGAACTCTTCGATACCGCGGTGCCACCCCTTGCGCTCGGCATACGGTTCGGCGGCATAGGAATGACGGTCAAAGCCAACACCGATAGTTATGACAGGAACCGTTACGTAGCTGCGTTTGATGCGCTTGGCCGCCCAATGGCGACCGGCCGTTTCCAGCAGCCAGGCTTCGCTCGCATCCACCACTACAAATGTGTTGTCATTGCCGCGCGGGAACCATGGAACGCCCGCCGGACCACCCTGACCGTGCTTCTGGAACAGGGAAATGATAACATTCATGGCATCCTCGGCCGAACTGCCCCGTTCCAAGCCGAGGCGCACCAGATCGGATCCGATCAAACCCTCGGTAAATTCCGTATCTCTGGTTAGTATCGGTTCGCAGGCAATGGCCACGCCCTGATCATTGGCGCCCATCTCGCCACCCCAACACCACCACGGTGTGCTCAGCACAACAGCATACCGCCGGGGCTGCTGGGCGATGGTCAGGTAAGTGCAACTGATCAGCGAGCTGGCGTCATCCTCAACACCAGCTATTGCGACAACCGGTTGACATTCATTGGGATGGCGGTTGCTGTTCTTCGCCAGATAGGCGGCGCCATCTGGACTGACGGCAGGTGGAATGACTATAATACTGGACATGGTCGTTGAAACCTACTGTCTTAAAGAAGCGACCGGATCAGTTGATTCAACTATACGAATGAGCGGCCCGGCCTATGGTAGTCCATCAGCCCACTCCGCCAGTTCCGTAGCCAGCTCTGACCGCCCCTGCAGTGTCGAAACATCTGTTAGGAAAGTCTCGTTCAACTCACGCTGAATCCAAACCAGGCTGGAGTCAAACTCGCCCAGACCGTAATAGGCGGTGGCAACCGTTAATGCGAGCCGCAGAGAGGTGAGTGAGGTATTGTGAGTGAAACTCCATGAGGGGGTGCGAGCCAATACGGTTTCCCCATTAAGAATGGCAGCGGCATATTCGCCCTGGGCCAATTTGGCAAAGGCCAGCCCGGCTAGTATATCATCCCCCACCGCGGTAGTGTCATCAATTGCCTTGCCGGTAGTAAAATTCAGCGCGCTTGAATCGGCATCGCCCAAGCCGGCATAGGCCCAGCCCAGGCCGTTCCAGGCATCCGCGTAATCGGCATCCAGAGCAGCCCCATCGACAAAGTGGGGAATACTGCCGCGGTAATCTTCCAGCGCGTAAAGCTCCCAGCCATATTCAACGTAATCCGGTGTTATCGGTTCAAGTTTTTCCCGACAGCCGGTAAAAGCGGTCACGATTAAGACCGGAATCAAAACGGCGAGTATTTTCCTGCCTGTAAACATGATTACCTCACCAGCAGCATTTTCTTGGTAGATATATGGCCCGTACTCGTCATCAACCTGACAAAGTATAACCCGCTGGCCACAGGAATGCCGCGGGCGTCAATTCCCTGCCAGACGATCTCATACCTGCCTGCGGATGTTGTGCCGTTTTGCAGTGTCTTGATCTGGCGTCCCAGCAGATCGTAAATCACAACGTCCGCTTTTTGCTCAGGGCCATCGAGGAAGCCCAGATCAAACACAATCGTGGTGCTGGGATTAAAGGGGTTGGGGTAATTCTGCCTGAGTGCGGTCACCAGCGGGATAGTGATTGTGCGCTTGCCCAATTTGAACTGGCCCATCTGGTCGGTCCAGGCGACAATAACGTCGCCTTCTTCCACACTGGGCAATTCCCGCCAGTGACCGTTATCCAGAATATAGATGGCTTGCTCCCTGGCAGCCTCAGTTTGAGGAAGATTCGAGAGTAGCCGTACCTTGGCCGGCTCATCAAATTGCCACGCCGGTGTACCGATGCGATACAAGCCGCCCTTACTCTCGCCAGGGGCAAAAACCGTTGAATCAACAACCAACAGATAGCGGTCGGCTTTGAGCGAGGCCGGGGCGCCCTCCACACTAAACCGGCGGTCCGTGCTTTTGGCCAACCATGTTGTTCCGTGCTTGGCCAGAGTGACGTCAACGGCAGCAGTTATGGTAGTATCCCCGGCGGCGCTGCTACCCAACACTTCAAGGTCAAGTTGTCCCGCCGCTGTGATCTTGTGTTCTACCAGATAGGTGAATGTGTCAATTTCCGTGTCGGTTACCTGGACACTATCGGCGGTGATTGTAATATTGTTGGCCATCCCCAGAGTATCATTGATAAATATCTTGAGGTAGACCGGCAGGGCGCTGTTCTGCACCACGCTGACAGTCAGCCGCGGCTTGGTGATCGTCCGGATGCCATCGCTGACAACCGAATCGGAAACGTTCCCGGCGGCGTCGGTGGCCCGCACCATAACATAGTACCAGGCCTTGTAGGTGAGATTCAGGGTGGAATCGGTAAAAGTAGTATCGGTGCCGTTAGCGGTCCAGGCAACAACGTCCGTATCTCCACTGGTGGAACCTATGGCGTATTCGTACAGGGCTATGGGCGAACTGGCATCGGTAAAGCCGTAATAATGGGCCGCCAGTATAGAGTTAGTGATAGTGGAATCCATATCGGTGGCCGCCAGGCTGTCAGCAACCACCGCAGCAGTTATAACAGGTGGCAAAGTATCATAAGTAACTGCTGCTACAATATTGGTGTCCACATTTCCGGCTTCATCCACGGCCAGGAACTGAAGCGTGTATATGCCGCCCTGTACCAGCGCAGGTGGACTTGCCAGAACCCCGACAAAAGACCCCAGGCTCAATTCTGTGCTGTCCAAATCCTGAACGTGTGGAACCGGATCCGCGCTGCCGCCCACCCGGGTCCAGGTAATAGTACCGCTGGTGATGGTCTCCCCCAAAGAGTATGCGACTGCTGTGGTTCTATGGTAGGACCCCGAGTCAGGCGATGTAACAGTCATTGAAGGGGCGGTATTATCCACTTTAAGAGTATTGGTGCTGCCGGAAATATTCACAAAGGGATTCCCGGCCAGGTCGGTTCCGGTAACCGTGACTGTGGCGAAGCCGTCGTTGCCGACAGGGGCGGTAAACGAATAGGTCCAGACTGAATCACTGGCTCCGATTATCAGCGCGACGCTGTCTGTATCAGCCGTTGCTCCGAAATAATCGATGGCCAGTAAAGGAGCGGGATCCTGGGAGGCAGACTCCGCAAAGGTGGCGGTGATAGTGATGGGGTCGCCAGCCTTGACCAGTGAATCAGTGTAAGCCAGCGTGTATCCGGCGGGCGTGTTGTCTATCAGCAGATCGGTCCGGCTGGAGGTGCTGTCCGTAATCAGCGTATTGCCGGCCAGGTCGTCAGCTGTAATGGTTACCGTTGCATAGCCGTCGTTTCCCGAAGGAATTATGGCTTCATAAGAATAAATCGTCGAATCAAGGGTGGCGGTCATGGCTGTGGCGCTCACATCGGAGCCATTACCCGTATAATCGATGGCGATTTGCGGTATTGCCAGGGACTGCTCATTCATATCTGCAGTGATGACAATGGTATCACCCTGGGCAGCCAGTGTATCGCTGGCGCCCTGGTTATCTGCGTAGCTCAGCACGGCGCTGGGGGGACTTGGATCATAGGTTACGCTAGCGGTTGTATCAGCGGCGGGATTCCCGGCAAAGTCCAGAATCAGATATGATACTTCGTATACTGTGCCAATTGCCAAAGTGGGCACGTCAGTCAGTTCGCCGGAATGAATACCGGGGGCAAGTTCGGCTGCCGTCAATGTTTGCTGGTGCGGCGAACCGAGGTCTTCACTGCCGCTTTCCCGGGTCCACGTGATTGAGCCGCTGGCTGCCGTTTCATTGAGTGTGTAGCTTACCGCCGTGCTGGCAACATAGTCACCGGAATCGGGCAATGTCACAGTAATAGTCGGAGGTGTGTTATCAACAGTTAGGGCATCATCGCCAGATATCACCGCTCCAGAATTGCCAGCCAGGTCCAGGCTGGCGACTGTTACGGCAGCAACGCCATCATTATCGGTTGGAATTGTTATCTGATAGGTCCAGACGGAATCATTAGCTGCCATTAGCATTGTGGCTGCCACTATGTCGTCAACTGTTCCAGTATAGTCAACAGAGATCGTGGGGCCGGTTTGAGCGGACTCGTTGAATGTAGCGGTAATATCCACAACGTCCGTTGCTCTTACCAGCGAATCGCTATAGGACAACACGTAGCCTGGATTTGTATTGTCTATGACAAGTGCAGTAGTATTGGTCAAACTGTCTGCTGCCAAGGCATTACCCGCCAGATCATTCCCCGTTACTGAGAGTGTCACGACACCGTCATTATCTGCCAAAATCACCGTGCTGTGGGTCCAGACCGCCGGATCTGCGGTGGCACTTATGTCAGCCGCCGGTATGACGTTAACCGCATAGGCGATGGCCATCTGGGGAGTAGCAGTTGCGGCCTCATCAAAGGTGACGGTAAAAGTCACGGTGTGGCCCTCATTCGCCAGTGTATCGGTGTAGGTTATAGCTGCGGATGGCGGGGATTGATCTACTATCAGAGTGGTATCGCTAATGGTGCCGGTAGTGCTGTTCCCAGCCTGGTCAGTAATAATTGCTGACACAGTTATTTCGTCACCATCCGAGAAGCCGGAGAGTTCCTCAATGCCTGTTGCGCCTGCCTCTACATCTGCTACCGAAATATTAACCAGACCGGCTGTTATTTCACTGGCCTGAATTGTATCAGGTCTGCTAAGGTCTTCAAATGAGCCGTCCGCTTCCGCTCTGAGCTGAACTGTTCCATTCTCAAGAGTATTATCCACTGACAGCGGTACGGTTATAATGGCGCTCGTAGTCGTTTCATTCCAGTAAAAAGCGACCGGGTTCCCACCTGCCGTATTGACTTCGCCCACCGTGAACGCTGCCGGAACGGTTTGATCAACCGTATTAACGTCACTGCTGGCGGTTCCGTCCGTTGAATTGCCGTATGCATCCGACATAATTGCCGATATGCTGATGATCGCCGACTCGGCGAATCCAGTGATACCTTCCAACTGTGCAGCGGTGCGACTCAGGGTCACACTGCTCCCCAGATCACCGCCTAAAATCGCGTAAGCCGCTCCGAACGCGGTTGTATCGGTTCCGATGATGCCGGTGAGCTGAATGGATCCACCATTCAGGGCAGGGTCGTTCGCTACCGGCACGGTCACATCCAGTCCGATATTCGTGGCATTCCAGTAGCCGGTATTCACCGTGCCGCCAGTTATGGCTACCGTGGCAACAGTAAATACCGGTGGTGGATTGTCATCGTTTAAAATGGTATAGGTATGCACCGTATTGGCACCCAGGGTGGCATTGGTGGGACCGGCGCTGAGCGTAACCTCAATGGTCTTATCCGCCTCAACCTGATTATTATCGACGATCACTGGGCTGATAAATGCCACTGTATCACCGGCGCTGATATTCACGGTCCCGTCGGCGAGGGAGTAATCTACCGCTCCTCCCGTAGCTGTTCCGCCGGTAACTGTGAAGCTAACCGACACTGGCAGGTTAGAAGACCTGCTTAACAGGATCTTCAGGTCAGCCGGCGTTATGTTTTCATCACCGGCTGAAGCCAGGGTGGCAAACTGTGCCGTTGGTGGCAGGTCGTCATCATTAATCGTATAAGTATGGCTGGTGGCGCCTCCCAGGGTCGCATTGGTCGGATTGGAAATATCAACGATGACAGTCTCGTCAACTTCATCGTAGGGATCGTCCACAACCGTTAACGGAATAGATGCCGTGGTAGCGCCGGCCAGTATTGTGTCTGATGTGGAAGTAAAGGTGTAGTCGGTGCCGCCGCCAGTTGCGGTACCCCCGCTAATGGCATAATCATAGATCACATCCAGCCCGGATACTGCCGATAGGACCACCGGGAGCGTTACGGAGGTTGTGGCTTCCGAGCCGTTGGACGTGGCTGGACTGAAGAAAATAGTTGGCGCCGCATCGTTGTCAGTTATGGTATATGTATATACCGGATAAGTTGTACCCAGCAGCGCATTGGCAGGGCTGGAGAGGGTCAGGATAATTGTTTCATTATTCTCATCAATAGCATCATCTACAATTGTTGCTGACACAGTAGTCGATGTATTCCCGGCTGTGATGGTTGCCGTTCCATCAACCAGGATATAATCAGTCCCACCGCCTGTGGCCGTACCGGTCAGGGCATAATCCACGGTTGCATCCAGGCCGGAAGCCGTATTCAGGTTGATCGTGAACACGACTGGCGAGGCGCTCTCGGCCCCGCTGGAAGAGCCTGCCGAAAATTCGATAGTGGGCGTGGCGTCGTTATCAGTAATAGTATATGTGTGAGTGGAATTTGTACCTATGGTCGCTTCCGACTCGTTTGAGAGTGTAATAATGAAGGTCTCGTTATTTTCATCGATACCATCATCCGCGATTGTGGTTGTTGTAATGGTTGTAGTAAGCAATCCTGCCGTAATTGTAGCCGTTCCCGGTGCTAATGTATAATCCGAACCCGAACCGACGGCGTCTCCACCCCCGGCGGAATAGTCAACCGTAACATTCACTCCAGACACGGCATTAATTGAAATCTCATAGGTAGGATTTGCCGTCCCCTCACTGCCGCTGGATGCCGCCTGCGTAAACTGAACTATCGGCGGTGTATCCTCATTGGTAATCGTCAACGTATGCGTCGTATTGCCCACTGCAGTGGCATTAACCGGACCGGAAATAGTCACAATAACTGTTTCGTCTACCTCGTAGAGACTCTCGTTTATCAGGGCCACGGAAATGTTTGTGGTAATTGCACCGGCACTGATGGTGGCAGTACCTGCAGCCAGTGTATAATCTGTGCTGCCGCCAGTTGCCGTACCGCCGGTGGCTGAGTAATTCACATCTACATCACGGCCCGAAATAGCTGATAGCTGCAGAGGAATATTCACTGTCCCGGCGCTTTCAGACGCACTGGAAGTGGTGCTGGAAAACTGTATGTTCGGTGAAGCATCATCGTCGTTGATGGTATAGGTGTGTTGGACCGTGGCCCCCAACGATGCATTGGTTGGATTGGAAATATCTATTACAACCGTTTCGTTGTCTTCGTCCAGGACATCATCATTAACAGTAATATTAAATGTCTGGTTGAGATTTCCTGCTGTGATCGTGGCTGTCCCACTTGCCAGAGTATAGTCAGCGCCGGTAGCCGTACTCAAGCCGCCATTCACCGCATAATCTACCGTCACATCACGGCCGGCCACTGCTGAGAGATCCACCTGGACCGAAACCGGAGTTGCGCTTTCCGTCCCGTTGGCCGTCGCGGTATTAAAGGCTACTGTCGGTACTGGATCATCATCCTGAATGGTGTATGTATGAATGATGGGATCCGTCCCGGACAATGCTGCGTTCGTGGGTGAAGATAGCGTAATAATTATGGTTTCATCATCTTCATTGAGCACATCATCAACTACTGTCATGGAAATATCCTGAGTAGTCTGGCCAGCTGCAATGTTGGCCGTACCTGCTACCAGGTTGTGATCGTCAACACCGGTTGCCGTACCTGAAATGGAATAATTTACCGAAACGTTTTTACCCGATACAGCAGAGAGCTCAAGACCTACTGTTACAGCTGTAGAACCCTCGGCATTCTGCGAGGTTGAGGAGGCAAAGGCTATTTCAGGTGGATTGTCATTATCATTAATAGTATACGTATGGGATGCAATGGGAATCGCGCCCTGGGCATTCACCGGATTGGAAATGGAAACAATAATGGTTTCGTCACTCTCATCCCGTGTATCATCAATGACAGTAGCTACAATATTGGTTGTCGATTGGCCGGCTGGAATTGTGGCGGTTGCCGAAGCGAGAGTGTAATCGGTGCCGCCGCTGGTGGCCGTGCCTCCGGAAACAGCATAGTCCACGGAAGTAGCATACCCGGAAACCGTGGAGAGGCTCAACTCCATGCTGGCGTTGCTGCCTTCGCTGCCATTACCGGTAGAAGACGTGAACTGGATGGTGGGCGCCGAGTCGTTATCGGTGAGGGTAATGGTGTGATCGCGAGTGGTGCCGTATCCTCCCGAAGTGGTGCCGGTCAATTCAAGATATATATATTCGGTGGGTTCATAGGAAATGTCATCTATAATGCTAACGGTGACCGTAAGAGTCGTAGGAAATAAAAAATTTAGAGTAGTAGTCGAAAGTGTATAATCAACGGTGTTGGTAGCGGTGTTTGAAGGTGTTATCGATACCGTTGTAGCGCCGGTGGAGATTATATTAAGTACAATATCTCCTGCGCTTTCGGCTACCGTACTGTCTGGGAGTTCAAATCGGACTTCCGTCTGGGCACGCGCGCTGGAAGCCATCAATCCAATAGCGGAAACCAGGATGAGAACAAACTTGATTGATTTCCCAAGCCCATCCATCGCAGATAATATACTATTTGCTTTTCTCATTACAAACCGGCGCAGATAATGCTGCTATTGCTATTATTATCGACCTGATTCAAAATTCTTTTAAACCTAATCACCATTTTACGGCCAAATCGTGTTCCCGATCACATGCATCCGCCGATTGTGACCCGCATCAATCAATACCGAATATATTTGTCGCACTTGACGTGAAATAGGATATTTACCCGACCAAATTAAAATTTATAGCCGAAACTGCCGCCTATATCCACCCAGTAGGCTGCGCCCGCCGGTGTGGCCTGCTGAGCATAGTTAAGCCGCGTATCCATCGTTAAGTCGATATACTGAAACAGGGGCAGCCGGTAGCTGGCCCCGAATACCATCCCACTGGTAATCTGCTTGAAACCGTAGAGGCCACCGCCTGCCGTGATCATGAGTGGTCCCAGGGGTGCGCGTATCATGGCCAGTATTGCGATGCCACTGAATTCGCCACCTTCGGGATGCTGGTTTGCAAAACCGTAGCTGGAAATCTCGACGGTGTAGCCCAGATCAAGGGCGCCCACTTTGGCGCGCTGGGGTATCTCCAGGGCAATCCGTGCATCGATAAACGAGTACCACCAAGCGTTGAGGCCCAGGCCCACAACATAGGGTGAAGCAATGGTGAGCTTGGCGGTATAGCCGCGCAGCACCCGTGGTTCCTTGATGACCGGCTGCTCTATCTCTTCCAGCTCCACCTCACCGGCCCGATCATCGGCCAGGTCCAGATCGTCAGCCTCCTCTTCCAGATACTCGTCCTCAAAACCTTCATCCTCGTATTCATCAAACTCTTCGTCGTCATAATACTCTTCGTCAGAATACTCATCCCCCTCCTCATAGTATTCATCGTCTTCGTAGTACTCATCGTCATAATACTCATCTTCGTAACCGGCATCATCCTCGGTGCCGTAATAGTCTTCCTCCTCGCCAAAATAGCTGTCGTCATCATAGGAGTCATCATATTCGTCTTCGTAGTAGTCTTCGTAATAGAGGGAATCATCCTCCGCGTAATCCTGTGCCTGGAGGGTACTGGAATTGAGCAGTACGGCAATTCCAATTAACAGGAGGGGCATCATGGACCAGCGCGGACCTTTATTTGACGCGCAAATAGACCACAATCGAATCACTATAGTGCTCCTTCAACATTGCCCATGAGTATGAAATTTACCAACAATCGGAATCTAGGCAACAAATTAATCAGAGATGTATTTTTTCTACTCGAAGTTAATTTCAGAATCATAGCCGCACCACATTCCGTTAATGCTTCATATTAGGAGACTAAAACCGCATTGTGTTATTGACAAACAGGATGCGGGCCTGTATATTATAATAGATAACCGGATATAATTATCTTATTATAATGCTCTCGAAACACGCCATATCGGCAATACGCTTGATGCGCTATCTTGCTTTGCATAAAAAAGAGCAGCCCATAACGATCGGTGCAGTCGCCGAGGCTACCGGTATGCTGCAGCACGCCGCGGTTAAGGTAGTCCAGGCTATGCACCGCCGTAACCTGTTAATCACCAATCGGGGTTCAAAAGGTGGAATCTCCCTGGCCCGGAAGCCTTCAGAAATAACTCTTACCGAGATAGCCTGTGCTGTCGACGGGCCTCCGGAGGAATGCGCCATCAAGTTCGCATACGCACCCTGCAATCCCATCATCGATTGCCCGACATTTGATGAATGGGAATCTGCCGAGCTGCAGGTTCACACGCTGGTTGCCTACCGGGATTTACAAAGCTTCTCTGATAGCAAATCTCATCTGGGCTCCCTGGTATAGAAAGCGCCATTAAGTATACTTCAAGTATTTTCAAAAATATCAGCCAATCTGATTTGCGGCGTTAAGAAATAATAGAGTTACTTGTCCTGATTTATCTAAATTCACCTTATGCCCAAAGCATCTTCATTTAATCTTCACATATCTCGCGGTTTGATCCGGCCTGTTCTCTTCCTTATCTTGTTTACAGCCGTTTCCCTTACTGCCGCCAGACCGGAGATTACCATGGGTGGCAGCCTGATCGGCCCCCGCAGCCAGATAACCAGAACCGAAGGACTGGTGTGGCGTGGCCAATTGCACATCCGCCACGAACTCTGCCGGCGCCTGAGCTGGAACCTGGTGGGAGACATAGCTCCGACGACCCTCTCCCGCGATGGCGGCCTGTATATTTACAGGGGACAAATAAAGGCTCGCCTTTCCGAGACGCTCAATGTGGCTGTTGGCCGTGATATCTTCTGGTCAAACTTGCACACTGCCCGTTACGACGGAGTTACTGTCAGCCATGCCGGCGCCGGCACGTCCAAGCGCACCAGGATTACTGTTTACGCCGGTTTGACGCCCGATGATGATGATGTAACGGCTACAGGCTATAGCCAGGGCAAGCAGCTGGTGGCTGGTGGACGCCTGCAGATGTTGAGTGGATCATCGCGTATTGGGCTGCAATCGTGGGCCAATTACCGCCTGGATGAGCTCCACTATTATCTCGGCGCTACACTGAGAAAGCGGCTGGGTCCCGTTAATCAAGTGGTGGATGCAGCTTACGATATTTCCCAGTCCACACTGGAGAAGGTCAGGTTGCGAACAGGCGTAAAGATTAGCAATAGCGCCAGCGCATTTATCCAGTACCGCCACGCCGGTCACCTGACGATCAATCCTTATCCGTGGGTAACGGAAGATACAGATTTCGATCCCCGGCACGTTGTGACCGTGGGCGGCACTTATAATATCAACCGGCGCATGACAATAATGGCAAGCCTTAACCAGCGCCTGGGCTCAGATGAAACCCGCTACGTTTCCATCACGGGTACCTTTAATGGCGTGTCGCTGCTGGTGCGCTCTGATATGCAGTCGATTTACGAGGGCCAGTATGTGCAGCTCAGCGGCAGGCGCGCCTACGGCAAAAAAATGGTACTGGGGGGTTCCCTCGGATTTGGCAGTTACACCCTATTCTGGCGTGACTACAATTATGCAAACATAAAAACATACATCCCAGGAGGGGATATACCCAGAAAGGGAACGGCTCAGTCGGCAATTGCCGCCACCTTTTACGTCGAGAGCACCGGCCCGGGGCATCTGCACTACCGCCTGTATACCCAGTATACCCGGAATCGCTTCTTTAAAACCGACGGCCGGTTAGGCTTGCAGGTGAC
>DAOWIJ010000266.1 GCA_030640955.1 Fidelibacterota bacterium | reverse complement strand
GGTCTATCTGCAATCGGCGGATACATTGCATTACCAAACTGGCCAGACGCTGGCGCTGGAAATTATGTCGGGCGGTATTATCGGCGCAGGCGCTGTCCAGGTCGACTTGCTGGAGGTGGTGGCGGTTCCCTGATATTTGCGTACCTGCCACTGCAACTGCTACTGCAACTGCAACTGCTACCGCAACTGCGTCTACCGTGGGGGGCGGGTAAACCCATGCCCTACGGCATCTACATCGCCCGGTTGTTAGCACCCAAATATGCCAAATCCATCAAGATGGTGCTGTTAAAATGAAAAATACTATCGCTCTACTTATAGTGCTTGGCACTCTACTTACGGGCTGCGGGTCTATCCTGTCCGAGGAGGCCCACGTTGTCCTGATAGCACGGACGGAACCCATACAGGTGACCGTCTTTCCTGTGCACGTGGTGCTGGGCGACTCGGCCATCGTCCACGATAACGCGCTGACGACCGACCTGGTTGACTGGCTGCGCGCTAACGGCCTGGCCCAACCGGTACAGGCCGGCACACCAGCGGAGGTGCCGATTCAATGGGGCCGTAACCAGGCGGCCATGCTGAGGCGTAGCGCGGAGGCCTTTGCCGGGCTGATGGCCGCTGATCCCCCGCAAACCGGGTACGCCCTGATGGTGGAGATACTCTCCAACCGCACCGAAAGCTGGGTGGGTGGTATCCATTACTATCTGGTGGATCAGGAAGGACGCCTGGCGGCCGTAGGCCTGACCAATTCCCACTGGAAGGAGTTTCAACAGGTTAAGCCCAAGGACCGGGCCGCTGGACTGGAAGTGCTGAAACTGATGCTGCGGGAGGGATGGTAGGAGTCCCGGACATACTCCTCGCGACAAAGAACTTGCGACCGAAGCTGACGCCCACCACTTAAACTTGTTGTCGTTTCACAATTCATGCCCGGCAGATACAGCTACCTGATAAAAGTCTCCAGTTGACCGGTGGTTGCGATGTTAATATCCCTGCTATTGGCAAGCTAGCTAACTATCTAAAACCTGTCCAAAGGGAGTATAATGAAGCAGCCCCGCTGGTTTGAGCACTATCCAAAAACTACTCTGATTGCGGTCAATGTCATAATTATCGTATTACTGCTCGTGATAGCGGAACTCATATTCAGGTTCGGCCTGGGGTTGGGCAATCCGGTTCTGTACAATTCCAATCCAATCTATGGCTACAGGCCCATACCGAACCAGGAGACCACGCGGTTCCGGAACACGCGGTTGAAGTTTAATAACCTGGGGTTGCGGGCAGACGATGACTGGGACGCGAATATTGAGAATAAGGTCCTGTTCATTGGCAATTCCGTCACCTATGGAGGTTCTTATATTGCCAATAACGAGCTCTTTACTCACCTGGCTGTGGAGGGCATAACAGGCTACATGAGCGGTAATGCGGGGGTCAACGGCTGGGGCGTTGAAAACATGTATGGCCTGTTGGTGGAAACCGAATTCCTGCCGGCCAGAACATACGTAACAATCGTAGGCAAACAGGATTTCTACCGGGGACTAACCCGCCTGCCGGGCCTGCCCTTCTGGTGCAACCAGCCGACCTTCGCCCTTAAGGAACTCCTGTTTCATTTCTACTATCTGCAGAGCAATAAGCGTTACCGGCACTGGCAGACTTATGCCGATGAGGAGTTTACGGAACAGGTTGTGGAGAAGGCGGTGCTCAAGCTGAAGGGCATCGATGAGTATGTCAAATCCCGGGATTACGCGCACCTGATATACATTTCACCACCAGTTGATCAGGTCCTTGGAAGTGAGGAGAAGGACTCGCTGGTCCTGAAATATCTGGAAAAGCATGATTTGGAAGCAACGTATCTATTGGACCGGATAAAGCAGCTCAACATCGATCCCGCGACGATACAGAGCTGGTTTTACAGCGATATCCACCTGGAGAAACAAGGCCACGCCGTCTGGGGCAGGCTGATTAACGAGGACCTGAAGCAACTGCTGACGGGCAATTCGCCCTAGCTGACCAGCTATCGGTCGGCTGTGATTGCTATATCAGGACGCCCCTATGCCAGCCCCCGGGCCACGCGGTCGTTCCACGATTCCTTGCCGGCGGTAGTGGGCACCTGTTCCATGGTGATGCAGCCGGGCACGGGACACACCAGGCTGCACAGGTTGCAGCCGATACATTCGTCTTCATCCACGAAGGGCACCTGAACAGGGGCGCCATTGCCCGCCGTATGATGTTCAGGGGGCATTACCTCGGTCCTGGGATTGGCGCCGTGGTCCGGTTTGCCGTGGTAGGCCTGGCAGGGACCCTGGTTGGTATGAATGCACTGGTGAGCGCCGTCCAGGCAGGCCACGTAGCACAGCTGGCAGCCGATGCAGGTCTCCGCGTCGATTCTGGCGATGACGTTGTAGTTCAGGTCCAGCTCACCCCACTCCTTGAACTTGGGCACGGCCAGGCCCACCAGTTCATTTACTGATGACAGGCCCTTATCATCCAGGTAGAAGTTCAGCCCGTCCAGCATATCCTCCACGATGCGGTAGCCGCCGTGCATCACCGCCGTGCATACCTGCACCGAGGTAGCTCCCAGGGCCAGAAACTCGGTTGCGTCGCGCCAGTCGGATATGCCGCCGATGCCTGAGATAGGTACGGTGACGCGGGTATCGCGGGCCAGAGCGCCCAGCATGTGCATGGCGATGGGCTTCACCGCCGGACCGCAGTAGCCTCCCTGGGTGCTCTCTCCACCCACGGCGGGCAGGGGAACCAGATTGTCCAGGTTAACGCCGATAATGGACTTGACCGTGTTGATCAGCGACAGGCCGTCCGCGCCACCCTCCACGGCGGCCACACCGGGGTCCAGAATATCGCCCACATTAGGGGTGAGCTTCACCAGTACCGGTATGCTTGCGTATTCCTTGACCCAGGAAGTGATCTCAGCCAGTACTTTCGGCTCCTGACCCACGGAGCTGCCCATGCCCCGTTCGCACATACCGTGAGGACAGCCGAAGTTCAGCTCCAGGCCGTCAGCGCCGGCGTCCTCGGAGCGCTTGACGATCTCGCGCCACTCCTCCTTCGATTCCACCATGAGGGAAGCGACCACCGCATGGCCAGGGTATCGCTTCTTGACCGCGTAAATCTCCTTGAAGTTGGCCTCCAGGGGACGGTCGGTGATGAGCTCGATGTTGTTGAGTCCCATGATCTTGGCGCCATAGTAATCCACCGCCCCCAGGCGCGATGACACGTTTACGATAGGGTCGCCCAGGGTTTTCCACACGGCGCCGCCCCAACCGGCGTCAAAGGCCCGCATGACCTGCTCGCCGCTGTTGGTGGGTGGTCCCGATGCCAACCAGAAGGGGTTAGGGCTTTTAATGCCGCACATGTCGATTGATAGGTCTGCCATTATCCGTCTCGCGTTACGCTGTTCATTAAAGTGCAATTATTGTCGCTGACCGGGAATCCTGTTATAGGGGCCGGCGGCAGTGCCCCAGCTCCGCAGCATGGCAAAAGCCGCCTCCCGGCCGTCCACGGCGGCGTTCACCACTTCCTTGCCGCCATTGATGCAGTCGCCACCGGCATATACATTGGGATTGCCGGTTTGCCGGGTTTTCTCATCCACAATGACCCGGCCCTTGCCATCAACTTTGATACCTGAATACAGCCGCCCGGCATGCGTCTCCTGGCCGATGGCAATGACCACCCAGTCGCAGGGGTAATCCTCAGTCTCACCTGACTTGGTGGATGTAACCCGCATGGCCTTGACCCGGTCACCCTCCCGCACGACCTCAACCGGCGTGAGGTTCTCCACCAGCGTGACGCCGTACCTGGCGGCGCCCTCCAGTTCGTGGCAATAGCCGGGCATCTCGCGGGTTGTACGGCGGTAGAGAATCTTCACCTCCGCCACGCCCAGCATGGCCAGCTCCCGGGCAATGTCCAGGGCCGTGTTGCCGCCGCCGATCACAACGGCAGATTTGACCGCGGATGGCAGGCTGAAGCCCGCCCTATTTTTTATCTCCCGGATCAGCGTGGTGGCGCCCCACACACCGGGGCCATCTTCGCCGGGTATGCCGAGCAGCTGGTCACTGCCCAGACCGGCGCCCAGAAACACGGCGTCGTAATCCTCCACCAGCTGCTCAAATCGTATGTCCTTGCCGATTTCAACGCCGGTACGCAGGTCGGCCCCGTGGCTCAGCAGCCATTCGACTTCAGCGATGGCGCCTTCCATGTGCAGTTTATAAGGGGCAACGCCCGTTATGTTAAGGCCGCCGGGCAGGTCATCCTTTTCGTAGATCACCGGCGTAACCCCCTCCAACGCCAGGTAAGCGGCACAGGCCAGGGAGGCCGGTCCGGCCCCGATGAGAGCCACCTTTTTACCGTTGCCGGGTTTGGGGGTAAACAGCCGCCAGCCATGGGAATTTTCCATTTCAAGCGCTCTCCGCGTGGCGTAGCGTTGCAGACGGCCGATCTGGATGGGCTGGTGGTTCAAATCGTTGTAGACACAGGCCCCCACGCACAGCACATCCACAGGGCAGACCCGGGCAGTCGAGGCTCCCAGCATATTGGCCTCAAATATGGTCCTGGCGCTGCCCCGGATATTGCCGGTAGCTATTTTCTTGATGAAGGCCGGGATATCGATACCGGTGGGGCAGGCCTTGATGCACGGCGCGTCGTAGCAGAACAGGCAGCGGTGAGCTTCGATGGCCGCTTCAGAATCCGAATAGGCCGGTTTGGCATCGGCGAATTGCGTCTCCATGCGATCGGCGGACAGCTGCTTCCAGCCGGACTTTTCAGCGGTCATCGGGTCTCCTTATCAGTTAGCAGGCAACGCCTTAAGCGGCTCCCATGGCGGCGAAGGATTCATCC
>DAOWIJ010000141.1 GCA_030640955.1 Fidelibacterota bacterium | reverse complement strand
TGAACTGAGCGGTTGGGCCTCACCCAAGGATATCATACTGAAGCTGGCCGGTATGCTCACGGTCAAGGGCGGCACGGGTAAGATTGTCGAATATTTTGGCCCCGGAACCGGCTCCATCAGCGCCACCGGCAAAGCCACCATCACCAATATGGGCGCAGAGTTGGGCGCCACCACATCTGTGTTCCCCTTCGATGAGCGTATGGCCGCCTACCTGCGTGCTACGGATCGCGGTGACATCGCCTCGTTGGCCGAGCAATATAGCGAACACTTGCAGGCCGATGCCGATGTGGCCGGCGATCCGCAGGCCATATATGATGAGATCGTTGAGCTCGACCTGTCAACCCTTGAGCCCCATATCGTGGGACCGTTCACGCCGGACCTGGCGCGGCCCATCTCGGAAATGGCAGCCGCCGTCAAGGAACACGATTACCCCGATGATATTGGCGTGGGACTGATCGGCAGTTGCACCAATTCATCCTATGAAGACATCAGCCGGTCGGCCCATATTGCCCGGCAGGCACTTGCCAAGGGCATCAAGGCCAGCTCCCAGTTCATGATTACACCTGGCTCCGAGCAGATCAAGGCAACCATCGACCGTGACGGCCAGCTGGAAACGCTTACGGCCATTGGCGGCACGCTGCTGGCCAACGCCTGCGGCCCCTGCATCGGCCAGTGGAAGCGTGAGGGCATGCCTGAGGGACGCAATACCATTATCACATCCTTCAACCGGAACTTCGCTCGCCGGAACGACGGCAATCCCGATACCCTGGCTTTCATCGCCAGTCCCGAGATTGTGACCGCACTGGCCCTGGCCGGCAAACTATCCTTTAATCCATTGACCGATCCTCTACCGGGTACCGCTGGTGCATTGCTCGATCCTCCCATGGGAGATGAGCTGCCCGCGGACGGTTTTGCCACTGTTGAGGCTGGCTACGAGGGACCGACCGATGATGGCGGTAAAATAGAGATCAAGGTCAATCCGGACAGTGAGCGCTTGCAGCTGCTGGAGCCGTTCGCCTCCTGGGAAGGCGCCGACCTGGATAACCTCCGGGTGCTGTTCAAGGCATCCGGCAAATGCACCACCGACCACATATCCCCGGCCGGACCCTGGCTCCGCTTTCGCGGCCATCTGGACAACATCAGTGATAATCTGTTTATCGGTGTGAATAACAGTTTCGCCCAGGGGGCCGGGCTGGGACAAAATATGATAACCGGCGAAAAGGAGGAGCAGCTCAGCGCCATTGCCCGTGCCTATAAGGCCGCCGGTGAAGGCTGGATCGGTATTGGTGAAGAAAACTACGGCGAAGGATCAAGTCGGGAACACGCCGCTATGGAGCCCCGTCATCTGGGGGCCCGGGCAATTATCGTAAAAAGCTTCGCCCGGATACACGAGACCAATCTCAAGAAACAGGGCGTGCTGCCGTTGACATTCGCTAATGCCGCCGATTACGATAAAATCCGTCGGGATGATAAGATAGCCATAACCGGGCTGGTCGACCTGGCTCCCGGCTCGCCGGTATCCCTGGTGCTCAGCCACAGCGATGGCACAGAGGATATCATAGCCCTTAAGCATACCCTCAATAAGGCGCAAATCGAATGGTTCAAGGCCGGTTCGGCCCTGAACGTTATTGCCGCCCAGCACCAACAATAGGCTGGCCTGCCTCATTAATCGGTGTTTAGGCCAAGATCAAGACTGGATAATTGATGGAACCATACGTCCCCAATACCCTACCTTTTGAAGACTTGGATTATAAACGATTGATTAGTCTTGTTGGCGAAGCAAACGCTGAACTGGCTCGATACGATGGGAAATTGGGGAGTATCGTCAATCCTGCCATTCTTCTATCGCCCCTCACCACCCAAGAAGCCGTCCTCTCCTCACGCATTGAAGGAACACAGGCATCCCTGGATGAAGTACTGGAACATGAGGCGGGCCAATTATCAACCGACCCGGATAAGACTCATGATATTCAGGAGATTCTTAACTATCGCAGAGTGCTGCGCCTTGCCAGTGACACACTGAAAGACCGACCACTATCTCTTGGGCTGCTTCAGCAGATGCACAAAATTCTCATGGACAGCGTCAGAGGACAGACAAAGACACCGGGAGAGTTTCGCAAAAACCAAAACTGGATCGGTCCTCGTGGGTGCTCCATTGAGGAAGCCACTTTTGTTCCACCTACGCCAATGCGCTTGCTGGACCACCTTCAGAATTGGGAAGCATATACACAAGGTGAAGATATTGATGTTCTTATCCAGGCAGCCGTCATCCATGCCCAATTCGAGGTCATACACCCTTTCAGGGATGGGAACGGCCGTATTGGACGTCTGCTTATTCCTCTACATCTCTACTGCAAACATGCTCTCTCATCACCAATGTTTTATTTAAGCGAATATCTTGAGGCCAATCGGGATGAGTATTATCGACGTTTGCAGGGTATTTCTCAGAACAACCAATGGAATGAGTGGATTATCTATTTTCTTGGCGCAGTTGCTCAACAGGCAAAACGTAACACCGAAAAAGTGGTAACAATTCTAACTCTTTATGAAGAAATGAAAAAACGCATCAGGGCGCTCACACATTCGCAATACTCCATTCAATTGCTTGATGCCATCTTCTACCGGCCAATATTCAGAACCAATGAATTTATCGAAAGATCCGGGATTCCAAAGCCAACGGGTCTGCGCATGCTACGCCAGCTTAAAGAACACGCCACATTGGAAACCATCCGTGAAGGCGCCGGTAGTCGGCCCCCCATCCTGTTGTTTCCGGAGCTTCTAAACATTGTAGAAGGGAGAGATGTATTCTAGTTAATTTGCGTAACACCTATGATACACAAATTTGTTTGTGTGTCATATATTATGCAATATGATACACTATGCCATTGGCGTATCACTGATAAGGCGCAAATCGAATGGTTCAAGGCCGGTTCGGCTTTAAACGTTATTGCCGCGGCACATGATACCGGATAATAAGGCAAAGGTCGAAGATTCATTTATAAATGGCTAAGCCAACAATCCAAACAATTCACCGGGCATAAAAAAGGGGGCTGTTAAGCCCCCTTTCAAAATCCGCTCCAAAAAAAATCAGAATGACAATTCCAACATGGATTCCTGCGCATTCCACATAATTTTAAGGGTGGTTTTTGCAGTAACTCTCAAACCATAATGTTCAATTAATGGGTTGGCATTTACACGATAAGTTGACTTACCTTTGCCTACCGACCGCAATTTGAAAGCCGCCTTGGTGCCATACTTCTTACCGATTAAGCCGATCTTTTTTGTGATCGAATCATAATACAATTCCACATGGGTGGCGCCCTTCAGATATTTTTCATAGGCGGTGATATTAAGTGAAATATGGCCGCTTTTGAGCATTTTGGCTTCCGGGGCATTTTTGCCGGAAACGTCTTTTTTTGATGGAATAAATTTTTCAAAAGGCATAGTAGTACTTCCCTGGCTTATTTCTGAAATTATTTATAATTTTACAAAAATATTTTCTATTAAGCAACTTTATATCTGCTGATCGCAATAGTATTTATTATCCAATAACAAACTGGTTTATGTGGCGGTAATGAGGGTGTTTTAGCGTTACAATTCGAAAAGAATAATCAGTGATATTGTTGTAAAACAATCTGATAATCAAATCAATCAGTAGTGAAGGAGCAATAACCGATATCATCGCACTGCAATTTCATCTGATCCCATATTAGCGGATCATCGATTACCTCCAAAGCCATGGGATACAGCACGTTATCTTCCTTGCTGATGTGGAGGGCCAGGTTGGGAACCAATCGGTCTATGACCTCGATGATGGCTTTCCGGCGCGCCTGAAAAGTAGTGCTTTTCGCCTCATAAGATGCCAGATCAAACAAGCGCTGCTTAAGTTTGCGCAATAACACGTGTTCCTGGAGCATGGCATGTGGCGGCCCGCTGGTGCCCCGCCCCACCAGTCGGGGAAATAGTACTTTCTCCTCCCGTGCGTGATGGGGCTCGGCATCGATCAGGTTCTGGGCCAGCCGACCAATATCTTCAATTACAGAGATCCCTTCATCCGCCGATTTATGAAGCTGAAGGGTGCCCTTCAATTCATCCAGCTTACGCAGAAAGCCTAATATTTTCACATGCTCAGTGACCATCGTATGGATGACATGGCCGGCAGGTAGTGTGCGCAGTATCTCGGCGGCCTTGTTTTTGGTGAGCGTAGTGCTTTGGCTGTCAGCTGCCATAATAATAGATTCCTTTACAGGACGACGTGGTGTTAGTCACTGCCTGTATATGTAATGCAGGCTATGTTAAACGGGTCTACTTGGGTTGCGTTCCTTTAGCATTACCCTCAGGCACGGTCAGGTCAAGCCCCAACTGCTTGGCTACCAACAATTGCATGGCCTGCGAGAAGTCGATGGTAGATTGATCCGGATTTCCACCTCCGCCACTGCCTCCCATCATGAGTTGGGGTACTTTGCGCTGGGAGTAGGCCTCGGCCCAGACACCCATAACCGTCTCGTAGGTGGTCAGCTTTTGCGCCAGGGCCCCATCGGCCTCCATGACCAGTCGCTTGCGTTCGGCTTCCCCCTGGCCCAGGAAGATATCGCGCTGCCGGGTTTCTTCGGCCGCCTGCTTGGCCAGCCGGGCCACTTCCAGCTCCTGTTCCCCCTTAACTACGGCGGCTACCTTGGCCTGTTCCTTATCGTAGCGCACCCTGGTTAGTTGCGCCTTACCCTCGGCTTCCGCTGTCAAGGCCTTCTGCTCGGCTTCCTTGGCCTGGGCCCGGGCGGTTTCGACAGCCATCAGGGCTTTTTGCTGAGCCGCGATCTGTTCCCGCACCTTTTCCGCGTAATTGAAACTTTTAATCTCAAAATTGGAGACTCCGATACCCTTACCCTCGATCGGGTTGAACTGGTAGACCGGAATACCGGTTGCGGGGTCCGTTTTCACCATCTTGAAAGTGCGCGTTACCTCCTGTCCACTAAGGACATCTTCGACTTTCCGGGTGACCTCCTCGGTCGCATATAAGCCGTTCTGAATCTGGTCCCTGGCCCAGTTGATAAAATCGAGCCGCTTTTCAGAATAGCTTTCCCGGGCTGACATGAGGTTGGCTGTTGAGCGCAGAGCATTCCGGACAGTGGGTAGTATAAGCTTCTGCTCCAGATCGCGGTAATTGCTGTAACCCCATTGGGTTATGAGGGCGATAGCCTCGTTTTCGTTTACCGGTAACGATATCCGGGAGGTGCCGGAAATGCGTGCGATGGAACCATCGTTGAAACGCACTTCGATGGAACGATCTTCCTGAACATCGCCCTCGCCATCATAATCGGAAGTAAAATAAAAAGTCTCGGCCTTGTTCCAGGTGTCGATATCGCCGAACAGGCGGAGATACATACCGGGCTCCAGCCGGACCGACATGGTACCGGTGACGGCCGCCTGCTTGATCTGGAACTGTCCACGTTGATTGGTGACGACGATATACCTGCTGAATACTATGCCCAGAGCAACAATTATTAGCACAAATATGATCGTAACCTGTCTTGCTATACTCATGATATCCCCTACGTTGAAACGGCTGCCATGTTCCTGTCAATGGTTAGACTCTTTAATTCTAGAGACTAATTTACCAAATTTATTCTGGGCGCTCCACAGCTTCACCGCCATTTTCGGTGGAACGCCGGATTTGCGTGGTATCGGCGTCATGGTCGGGAATAGTTTCATCCTGCAGGGTTGGCAGTACCTCTTTGTCCTCTACCGTGCCTTTTTGCGAGGGAACAAATAAATCCGTCAGGGGCAGCTGAAACAGGCCCCAGGCCAACAGGATAGGCCCGATAAAGATTGCTATCGCAGCGATCCTGCGAAGGTAACGCTTGCGCCGCTGCACGACCATTTGCCGGTATAGTTGCGGCAGCTCGGTCTCAATGGCGGTGATCTCATTCAGATGCGTCCTCAAAAGTGATAGGGCGCTGGAGAAAACGCGCTCCCTGGCTGTGCTGCTCACCACCAGGTAAGGCGAGGCCAGGAACTGGGTTGTTTCGAGTCTCCATTGGCTGATCTGTTCGATCAAACGGTCAATTTCCAGGCGCATTATTTGCGTGGTGGACCTATCAACAGACGCGCTGGGGCCCTGGTTCAATGAGTGCCGCAGACGGTAGCGAAGGTCTTCGGATTTGCGCCTGAGGTTGGGATAGTCATCCACCAGGGCGAAATAGCGGGGATTGCTGGTGCGGTCCAGAAGGTCGATCTTAGTAAGCATGCCAGGCGAATTTAGGCAGTGTTTTACGAACCGTAAATCTTTCTTTGGCACAACTACCGGTATAAGTTTCTGCAGGCAAGAGGATAGAACCGTGCGCATCCTGAATTTTTTCCTGTTGACGAGCCTGTTTTGGAGTTGCGGCCATCTTGCAGTGCCACACGGTAGTAACGAGCAGGTCTCCGAACCGATCCTCTGGGGCCTGATTGAAGTGGGCGATCTGCAGGTCGGCGCCTACGGCAGGTGGTACCACCCCGGCTACGCCGATTACGAGCCGGACACAACCGCCCTTATGCCTTTTAAAGAGCATCTGGAGGGGGTCACTATTACCGTCTTCCTGGGAACCTGGTGCGGAGACAGCCGCCGGGAAGTACCCCGGTTCCAGCGCATTCTTGATTATCTCGAAGTGTTGGACGAACAAGTGACTTACGTCTGCCTGAATCGACAGAAAGTCGGTCCCGGCAGCGAGGAGGCGGGCCATGACATTCAGCGAGTGCCGACGATGATAGTTTATCTGCGGGGAGCCGAGATCGGCCGGATTGTGGAAACTCCCGCGACCACTTTGGAGCAGGACCTGATTGGAATAGTCGGTGGTAATCGGGATCGTCAAGCGCCCTGAAATCACTGAACAGCTAAATTGCGCCAGCCCGGGGATCTCAGATGATAGAAGTAAATGACCTTTCATTCCGCTACAGTGGAACCGATAAGCCGGCGGTGAGCGGTCTTTCGTTCACGGTGCAGGACGGTGAGATATTCGGCTTCCTGGGGCCCAACGGCGCGGGGAAATCGACCACCCAGAAAATCCTCATCAGGTTGCTCTCAAATTACCAGGGTGAGGTGCACGCGCTCGGACGTAATCTCTCCTCGTGGTCGTCGGATTACTATGAAAGGATCGGGGTTTCGTTCGAGTTTCCCAACCATTTCCTGAAGCTTACCGCCGCAGAAAACCTGCGCTACTTCGCGGCCCTGTACAGTGGCAATATAACGGAGCCCCAGGAACTGCTTGACATGGTTGGTCTGGGCTCGGAGGCGGACGTTCCGGTGGGACAATTTTCCAAAGGTATGAAAAACCGGCTGAATATAGCTCGGTCTTTGCTGCACAACCCCCAGTTACTCTTCCTGGACGAACCCACCGCAGGCCTCGATCCGGTGAGCGCTCGTCGTATCAAGGAAATCATCCTGGGCCAACAGAAGGCCGGGAAAACCATCTTTCTAACAACCCACGATATGACCGTGGCTGATGATCTCTGCAACCGGGTGGCCTTTATCGTTGACGGACATATCAAAATCATTGAATCGCCACGGGAGTTGAAACTGGAACACGGTATCCGCCGGGTGAGGGTCGAGACCCACGATGACGGCGCCCTTACCAGCAGCGAGTTTCCCCTCGATGGAATCGGCGCGAACAGCGGCTTCATTGATCTGCTGAAGCAATCCAATCTGGAGACCATCCACACGCTGGAAGCCACCCTGGATGATGTTTTCATCAAGGTCACCGGCAGGAGCCTGGAATGAGCAGGTTGACTGCCACTATCTGGTGTGACATACGCCATCAATACCGCAATGGCTTCTACCACGCGGCCTCGTTTGTGACCCTGCTGGCGGTTGGTGTGATATGGCTGCTGCCCCAAGAATTCCGACCTTTTATCATGGCGAATCTGCCCTTGCTGATGATCGGGAATCTGATCATCAACACGTTCTACTTTTCAGCAGGACAGATCCTGCTGGAAAAACGGGAACAGACGCTCTCAGCCCAGGTGGTAACGCCTTTGTTGACGTCAGAATACCTGGCATCCAAGGTTCTGACCCTGACATTGCTATCCCTGATTGAGAACGTGGCCATCGTGCTGCTGGTGTTTGGCTTCGCCCTGAACCTGCTCCCTCTGATCCTGGGAATTATCCTCGCAGGCGCCCTGTTTACCTACGCCGGAGTAGCGGTTGTGGCGCGGTATGAGTCGGTGAACGAGTACCTGTTGCCATCTATCGGGTATGTATCCCTGTTGGGGTTGCCCCTGGTGGCCTGGCTACTTAACTGGGATAATTTTATAATCTATCTGCATCCCCTGCAAACCGCGATGGTAATTGGCAAAGCGGCATTTTCATCTATTGAGACATGGCAGGTCATCTATGGCCTGCTATACGGGGCCGTATGGGTGCTGTACTTCAGAGCCCGGGCCGAAAAAGCCTTCAGCCGTTATATTATCAGTGGTGAGGCGTATTCCTGATGAAGGCGCTGGCTGCCATAAAAGGGTTAGGGCCGGTAGATTTTCGCAACGTTATTCGCGATCCCCTGCTGAAGTGGATGCTGCTTTTGCCGTTAATAGCCGCCCTGGGAATTCGCTGGCTTGTACCGGCCCTGCTGGTAAAACTCGGCGGCCTGCTGCAGCTGGATCTGGCCTCTTTCTACCTGCCCCTCTTCAGTTATCTGCTGATCATGCTGGCACCGATGATAGCGGGCATGCTGGTGGGTTTTCTGCTGCTGGACCAGAAGGATGACCTGACCCTGACCGCCTTGCAGGTAACACCCCTGACCATCACCGGCTATCTGCTGTACCGGCTTGGTAGCCCCATGCTGATCAGCGTCGTCATGACCTTCATCGCATTTCCCCTGGCCGGATTCCCCTGGTTGGGCTGGCTGCCCCTGTTGGCGGTGGCCCTGCTGGCCGCTCCCCTGGCGCCTGTATTTGCTTTGCTGTTGGGCACGTTTGCCAGTAATAAGGTGCAGGGTTTTGCCCTGGCGAAAGCCTCTGGCGCAGTACTATTGCCACCGATGGCAGCGTGGTTTATGCCCATGCCCTGGCAACTGGCCTTCGGTCTGGTGCCAACCTATTGGCCTGCAAAACTATATTGGGTTTACGCTGGCACCGAGGCCTACGCGGGTTTGTATCTGCTGGCCGGGTTACTGATGCAGGCACTGCTCCTTAGACTGCTGCTGGTCCGCTTTGACCGCGTGACACGCAGCTGATCCTGCTGTCAACAAACAGAATAAAGTGCGCCGGTAAATACCTGTGATCAGGCTCACGGATTCCGAGTAACCGGAAATATTTTGAATACCGGTATTTCATTTGATGTGACGACGGTATTACATTTGGCGCTGGCTATGCGGGCATTTAAATTCGGGCATATTTTAAAGGGTTACTTTATGGAAGGCCTTTACTGGCAGGAACTGGAGACTGATCGCCAGCGTATCATTAACAGCTGGATCAGTTCCCACCGTCCCAGAGATTACGATGCGGTTTATTCGCTGTATCATGCTGTTGAGGATGAAAAAGACCTGGGATCGTATATCTGCTACGGTACTCCCGGGGGCGTGCTGCTCAGATCAGTTGTTGGCGGCGGTCATATGGATGATGCTAAAGCTGATCCCCTGGAACTTACTCATGATGAGAAAAAGGCCTTTCTGCAACGGATCCAGCAGCGCTTCTGCGAGGGGATGGACATAGAAAGCTATTATCTGTTCCACCGGGCACAGGCTATCAGATCCCTCTAGATCACCCCGAATAATTACCCGATTACATTTTATCAGAACAAAGCCCCGGCGAAGCAGGGTTAGCTGCCGGCCGGGGCCTTTGGCATAGGGGATTTACATCACCCGTTTGCTTGTCCCGCCAGCTACCGGGGGTGGGCCAGGTTACCACCAGTCCGTTAACATGTTACTACTGGGATGATTTTGGCTGAGCAACTGGTAAACTTGCCCTGACGAGCCAGCCAATGATTTGACTTTGCCGGTTTAATCTGTTACCTTATATAGTACAGAATCAAGTACCGAGGAACCTCAGCGGCGCCGATTTGCCGGCTCCCGGCCAACCGACCCCGATTCTCCCATCAGTTTTCGGCTCCGCTGGCAGCACAAGGAACCTGCATCATGAATCTTAAAAACCTGTTTCTGATTAATGCCATCGTGGCGGTTGTTTTCGGTTTAGCCTTCGTTCTGATTCCATCTGATACCCTGGCTCAATATGGCACACACGTTATGCCCAAGGCTGGGATTTACGTAGCCCGGCTGTTTGGAGCAACACTGCTCGGCGTTGCGGTGATTTCATGGTATGCTCAACCACTGGGCGCCACCGACGCCCGGGATGCTATTGTGCTGGGATTCTTTGTGGTTGACACCATAGGCTTTATCGTCAGCCTGTTGGCACAGGTGGATCAAGTGGTCAATAATCTGGGGTGGTCCACAGTGGCTATTTATGGACTGCTGGCTCTCGGCTTCGGCTATTTCCGTTTCGTCAGGAGCGACTAGCTGCTACCGGCCAAGTATTTATAAGGGCTCCTGCGCCTGTTTGGGGCAGTGACCCGGTAACCTGTCGGCACATAGGTAACATCCTGGTTTTCGGGCCTGATCAATGGTCCAGGATTTTTAAAAGTTTACTTGCTTGTCACTATTATTTATTATATTATCATTATCCGGCAAACACCAGTTGTGCGAGAATTATATCTAAATGCGCATTTTGTCTTTTCTTGCTTCGGTGGTATAACCCCATCTGAAGCTGGCTCCACTGTCGGATCGCAGGTCTACTCCCTCGAAACAGACGAATTTCTTCTGAATCTCGGTAGCGTGATGAAACATCAACGAAAAGCGGAGGAATGTGTCCATGAACGAACTGTTTAAAAACGTAATCGGTTGGACAAAGGCAATCGTAGAGTTCGGCTTTCAGCTGGCTCTGGTTTTTCTGGTTGTAGATGTCCTGTTCGGTGGACTTACCGGAATCGTCGATAATGTAGCCGCCCTGATCGACTCGTTTGTCGGTAACGGAATTGTCGGCTTAATAGCACTGCTGTTTTTCCTGGCGATCTACAAAGACTAGTACCAGGTTCGGCACATGCCCGCGGTCCTCTATTACCTGGCCGGGGCATAACCTTGGCTTCCTTTTAGGTGGCCGGGGGGTGCTTTACAATCAAGTAGTGTTCCGATAAGGATCACACGAATCCAATAAAAGGAGTCCTTATGGCAGGATTCAAGGATGTGATGGACAGTGTCAGTGAATGGCTCAAGTCTATAATCGAATTTGGACTTAGCATCATACTGGTCTTTGTGGTAATCGATATTCTCTTCGGCTCTGCGCTTATTGTGGGGAATATCAACGCCATTGTGGCTTCGTTTGCTGACAAAGGGGTAGTAGGGCTGATCGCCCTGTTCCTCTTTATGCTGATCTATCGCAAATAGCAGACTCGATCAGAAAACAGTCCTAGTTTAAGGGCGGCCCTGGCGCGTTCAGGCCGGTCGCCCTTAACATACCTCGCCAGGCTGACGTGATAACAATCGCCTGGTTGAGTACATTCCTTATATTCACCAAGCCGCAGCTTGTTTTTGATGGCTATGGTGTAGTTTCGCCATTTTGAGCAGTTTCCCTGGTGCCCGGTACATTCCGCCGGCTGGGCAGCAAGGCTTCTGCTGACTTTCTCCCCCGCCCTTTGTAATATCCATAAGTCTCATGGCACGCATACCAACCGAAACCATCGACCGCATTCGCGACGCCGCCGATATTGTCGACGTGGTGGGGGACTATGTGCAACTCAAGCGTAAAGGCCAGAACTGGTTCGGTTTGTGCCCCTTCCACCAGGAGACGGCCCCCAGTTTCAGCGTGAACCAGAAAAAACAGATCTTCTACTGTTTCGGCTGCGGCAAAGGCGGCGGGGTCTTTAATTTCATTATGGAAGTTGATAAGCTGGACTTTGTCGAAGCGGTCCAGCGCCTGGGCCAGAAGGTAGGCATCCCGGTGGAACTTACCGGCCACGATGATCCCCGCCAGAAAGCCACCGTCCAGCAAATATTCGAGCTCTACGAGCGAGCCACCGAACTGTATCAGAAAAACCTGAACAGCTCTACGGGCGATAAGGTGTGCGCCTACCTGACTGAGCGGGGGATTAGCGAGGCTACCCGGGCGCTGTTTAAAATTGGTTATGTTCCCGAGCAGTGGGAGCAGCTCACCAAGCAAATCAAAGGCCAGGGCTTTTCCCGGCAGGCGGTAACCCGGTCGGGTCTGTTCATGGAGGGCGAGAAAGGGATTTACGACCGCTTCCGGGGACGCATCATGTTTCCCATTGCCAATCGCTCAGGTCGTACGGTAGCCCTGGCCGGCCGGGTTTTCGAAACCGATGACGCCGCTAAATATATGAACTCGCCGGAAACACCTATCTATCACAAGAGCGAAGTACTCTACGGGCTGCACCTCACCCGGGATTTTATCCGCGACAATGAAACGGTAATTATTGTGGAAGGTTACCTGGACCTGATTCAACTTTATCAGGCGGGAATCAAGGAAGTGGTAGCGATTTCCGGTACCGCCCTGACCGACAGCCATGCCCGGGAGCTGCGCAAGCTGACCACGGCCATTTACCTGGCCTACGATGGCGATAAAGCCGGGATACAGGCGGCCGTTCGTGGAGGATATACCCTGTTGCGCAATGGATTGAATCCCAAGGTAGTGGAGTTGCCAGCGGGGGTGGACCCGGACGACTGGGTAAAGCGGGATGGCCCTGAACCCTTCAGGGCAGCGATGAAGCAGGCCTTGTCATTGCTGAAGTTCCAACACAAAAATTATGAAGGTGACCTCGGCGATGCCGGGGTGCTGCGCCGGTTCCTGGATGACACGCTGGCGGAGCTGGCGCGCATCCCCGATCCCCTGGCGCAGGAACTGGCCCTCAAACAGCTGTCTGATCTCACTGGCCTGGATGAGCGGCGTCTCCAGGAGGTGCTGGCAAACCTGCGGCAACGTCAGCGGCGTCGCGGCGCGAAGGGGGATTCGCCTGCCGGTACTCAACCGGCCATTATTGAGCCTACGAGGATAAACCGGGCCCAGCAAAGTCTTATTCAACTGGCATTTAGTGATGACGAGGATGTGCTCAAGCTGCTGGCAGGTAAGGCCACTCCCGGACTGTTTACCGATCCATTTTTGCGCCAGATCTGGGAGCAGTTGCATCCGCTGCTGACAGCCGGCGCCAAAATCGAAGCCGCGGCATTTATAGAGCAACTGGAATCCGAGGAAGAGCGCGCCTTTTTGAGCCAGATTCTAATGGGCATGGAAAAGAGCGCGTCAAATATAGTGCTGGCTGTAGATTGCCTGGTGGTGCTCAATCGCGATCTGCTCCAGCAGAAAATCGAAGTCCAGCGCCAGGAGTTGCGCCAGGCCGAGAAGGCCGGTGAAGCGCCACCCCTGGAGCTGCTCAGTGAGGTAGCCAGGCTGCAAGCTGATCTGGCAGGACTGGAGGGCAAATTCCAGGCTTTCCGTGCCAAAGCAGACCACGGTTCTGCATGATGGTTCTCTATCTGCCAGTAGCCGTTGATACTGGTTATATTAGGGCTACGGTCAGCGTGGCTGAGAACCTTGACTATGGCACGGTGAGCGGGTAGATTACTTTCAGGAGTATTATTATGCGATGGATAGCCAATTATATCTTGATATTGGGTCTTGCAGGGGGCTGGCTTAGCGCGCAGGAGACAAATCCGGAGCCGACGGTGGGGTATATTCGTATCTTCACCGATACCGACCTGGTGCAGATATATCTGGATGGAAAAGCGATCGGCTACAGCCCGATACTGGAGAATATCCCTGTTACGCCGGGCTGGCACACCGTCAGCTTTTTTCCACCGGACTTTCGCTGGACCCACTGGACCCACCGTCAGAGGCGTACTATTGCTAACGTTATCGAGTCGGGAACCAGACAAGTAGCTGTTGAACCCGGTGCGCAGGTAGAAGTAGAGCTCGAATGGCACGATATTGAAAGACGCCTGGTGAAATATAAATCGGCCCAGCGAATCGGCAACGTGGTGGGGCTCAGTATGGTAACCATATCTCTGCTGTTGATAGCGAGATCTATATGAGATGGTGGACGCCAGTTGTCTGCCTGGTCCTGTTGCTTACAGCTGCCGGCTCAACCGCCAGGGGATCGGGCGCTTCCGGGGAACAGGAGCAAACTCCGGCAGATACGTCCATCGGTAGCCGCGGGAAGGACCAATCGCGCAGCGGGCCCGTTCCGGAATTTTATCAGGCCCCTGATATCAAGGAAGTCTGGCGTCAGGCCCGCGCCCAGGTGCAGCGGATGGATCCAGCCGCTATTAATCGACAGTACGTCCTCGCTCTGATCGATTCCCTGGCGGAGACAATTCAGTATGACTTTGATTCGCTGGCGAGCAGGGCCCGGGCGGTCGAGTCTAGTGAAAGAGGATATACCCACAAGTACTACCGCAGTTCATTTACCCGGGGGGAATTGCTTGAAAAGGAGATTTCGCGGCGGCAGGCCGTAAAAATACCCCATTTTCACGCGGCCTATGATCCCCAGGGTTATCTGGTCCGTGTGCGTTACCAGGAGCCTCGCCGGTGGCGGGCCACCCAGCTGGCCATGGGCCAGGGAACGCAGCAGCCGGAAGCGGCGCCACCTCCCTTCGTGCGATATTTCCGCGATTGGAATCTGGATCGCCTGCAAGGCCGTGAATACCTGAAAAAAAGGAAAATGACCGAGGGGGCGCCTTACTACCGGTTTATCTATGACCAAAGCGACCAGGTACAGCGAATTGAGCACTTCGATGCGGAAGACATTAAACGATACCACCTGGATTTCCTCGAAAAAGCCGGCTATGGCAAACTGGAGTTCATAGGAGTGGAGGGTTTTTCTCTGCTGGAGGTCGATCCATATCTGTTCCATTCAGACCGCAGCCTGGTCAAACCTCGATGGATGGTGGCGGTTACCAGGGACAGCGCCGGAATGCTGGCTTCGGTTCAGGTGTTTAACCAGTTGCAGCAACTGATCTATTACTATACTTACCAGCAGCTGCCAATTGAACAAGGCAAGTCGGCCGTACGTGTCACTCTGTTGTCCGGGGAAGCGGTTATTGAATCGGCCTTTACCGTTACTTACGATCAATACAACCGAATTTCCGAGCGGGCATTCTTTAATGCTGAGGGCAACTTGCTAAGCACTATAAATTATACCTACCGGTCACGATCGGGTGAAGTATTGGTTACAACGAGAAATGCAGCCGGTATCATTCTCTCGCAAAGAAATTATCTGGCCCTCAGCGATGCGGACTGAGTTTTTCAAGCTGCCATGGCTTCTCCGTTGAAAAAGGAGGTTCTATTTTGTCTCGGATTAATGGCGTTGATGGGGATTCTGAGTTTTCCCGGCTGCAGAAGTCAGGATGACGATGACAACACACCTCCCAAGATAACATTTGTTTATCCCCCTGAATATGATATCCTGGAAGATATAGAGACCATCCGGGTAGACGCCAGAGATAACGACGGTCTCACACATATACTCTATATTGCCGAGGGAGAAACCCTGCTGGTTACGGCCGTACCACCCTATACGCTGCTGTGGAATACCAGCGCCTATCCCGATTGCACTACCGCCGATTCATATATACCGTTGACTGCCGTTGCCGAAGATTACTCCGGCAACCAGGGCTCGGATGTACGCAAGTTTTACCTGAACAATCGGGGATTACCTCCCCTACCAGCTGAAATGGATGAACCGTCCGAGGTAACCAAGCATTCCGCCCGGCTCTCCTGGGAGAAATCGATAGACTACCAGTTTTCTCATTATATACTATACCGGGACACGTCCAAGGCGGTATCAGCCCTGTCCGATTCACTGGTGCGCTATGGCCATCCCGATTCAACCAGTTTCGTGGATCATGGCGCCGGTGTTACGCTGTGGGGTCTGGATGAAGATACAGACTATTATTACCGCGTCTGGGTATACGACGACGTGGGCCGGGGCGACGGCAGCGATTCCGCGGCCCTGGTGCATACTCTTCTGCCGGCCCCGGTACCGCTCAGCTCGTCAGGGGAGACCAAATATACCGCTCGACTGCAGTGGTCATCCAACGGGGAAGACATCAGCCATTTCCGGCTGCACCGGGCCATGGGCGACAGTACGGCCATCGATACGGCTGCCGTACCGGACTCACTGACCGGTCTTCCCGGCACTACTTTCGCCTACACGGATACCGGCTTGATCAGTAACACCAACTATTACTATTATATCCACGTTATTGACTCCGCCGGGTATACCCACGCCTACCGATTTAATGACATCATCGCAGTTCGGACCGATTCGATCCCTTCCGGCCAGTTACACGATCCACCGCAGCAAGTGACCAAGTATAGCGCCTCATTGCGCTGGAATGCTATTCCCGTGCAGGAAGATTCCAGCTGGGTGGAACTGTATCGGGGAACAGGTACTGCCGTAGATACAAGCATCTCAGTTTACCGGGCTGCCAACGGTGTGAGCGAGACCTACAACGATATAACCCTGCAGCAGGGTCAGACCTACAGCTACCAGCTGCTGCACAGAGACAGCCGGGACAACCGGGCCTGGAGCGATACGTTGACCCTCACGACCTTCGCTATAACGGACCTGCAGGATGCAGGATTGGGAGTCCAGGTACAGGAGAAACGCGAACTCACTCTGGGCTGGACGGCCTATAACTACCCATACGAAGATGATTTTGCCGGCTATATCCTGACCCGTGACGGGGTGACCATATTTACTCCTTCCGAGGCCAGCGAAAACAGCTTCACCGATGACGAACTGGATCGCAGTACCTCCTACGACTATGTACTGACCCTATCGGACACCAGTGGAGCATCCCGTTCATTCAACGCCACCGGTACTACCCGGGACATATATCCGGCTGATATTGTGGCCATCGCCACCACCGAGGCCTGGGAATTTTACCTGGAGTGGCAGTCCAGCACCGAGCCAGCCGGTGAATTTGCCGGCTACCGGCTGTTGAGAAGTGATGACCCGGATGAAATATTTGACGACAGCAACGGCGATAACCAGGCAGATTGCCTGGCAGCCGGCAATTGTGATCAGGTGGCATCGGTTACTCAACAGAACCCGACGGCGCCGGACAGCGTCCATCTCTATACCGATGGAGACACCAATCTGATCAGGCTTAGGGCCTACTACTATGTGGTACTTACTTATGATAACGCAGGCGAGTATGCCGCCGGGGCCATTATGGGAGACACGCTACTTACCAATCCGGACCCGGTTGTATTAAGTATCCCGGATTCATCCATTACCGAAACCACCATCAACCTGATCTGGACCCAGGCTTCGTGGGGTTCGGCGGAAGCCGATGCCGCGGGATTCCACAGCTATGAGGTTTGGCGCAACACACAAGATGGCGAGACACCCGGTGATGAAAACTCCAGCTATCAACTTCATCGCGTTCTGCCCGGTGATATTACCAACACAACATATCCCGATGGCATCAGTGAATCGAATCGTGGTGTCAGCTTTTATTACAGCATAGTGGTGCGCGATAATTTCGGTCAGACCTCACCGAGCAACGAAATGGAAGCCGCAACGCCTCCCTAATATGCGCGACTTTTACACTTACAGCCCGAGTTACCGAAATAGCCTGAGTAGGTGCGCCACCTCAGCCATTTGTGCATTCATGCTGCTCATTGCCTGCGAGGAGGAACCCGAGGAGATCAATTCCATCGTGCTGGCTGGTGGCGCTTATGTGCAGATTACCAACCGGCAGGACCTGCAACTGCCCCCGGATACAACCGCCATAACGGCCTTGAATGGCGGCGTCTTTTCCCTGGAGCTACGGGCAGCGGGTGATACCTTACCGGGAGGCGGTGGGCGGCCTCCGGCCCTGTTTATGGTGAGCAATAACCTGGGTGAGGACGAACTGGGGATATACCGCATTCCATCCGATTCCAGCCGGATTATGGTCTATTTCAACAATCGCAGCGTATCCGTTATTCCCATTCCCAACTGCGACTGGGACGACCCGGACTGCTTCACTCAAGTAGTTGTCACCTATGATGGCGGTACGGTCAGTGTCTATGGCAATGGTATCTTTCTGGGCAGCGCTGCCGATGCAACCGAACTGGACATAGCCGACAGCCATGCCTTGATCGGCGCCGACTGGGATATCAATAATAATGTGGCGTCCCTCGACAATTTCTGGTATGGAGCAATTGATGAGGTACGTCTATGGACGCAGGTGCTCCCAGCCAACGAAATGGATTTCCGTTATAAAAACCCGAAAAATTTAACCCGCCATTACTCGGCTGATGGTCTCGATAATTTACTGGGGTTGTGGAGATTCAATAATGAACGGCATGAGGGTGAGGAGGTACTCGATTTCAGCGGCAACGCCAACCACGCGTATATACACAGTGGCGACGGCAGCTTTTATTTCAGCACTAGCGGGGCCGAGTGATGTACGGCGCGTTGCCTTCAATTTTGCAAACCGGTAAATTACCAGCTGCATTGGATCTGTAATTCAATAATCGAAAAGGATTGCCTGATGAACACGTTACGCGGCATATTTTCAACTACTGCACTGATCATTACTGTAATAGTTCTCCTGATTAATTCATGCCAGAGAAGTGTGCCCGGCGAGTTGCAGGTGGCGCTGGCGGATGTGAAACAGGCGCACGCCCCGGATAAACGGGTGGCGGTGTTCAATATTACTTTATCCCGTGATGGAAACCGGGTTGTGGTCAGTGGGGAAGTGGACCGGCGGGAATACCACGCGGCGCTCTTTGAGGGACTAAAGGGGGCCGCCGGTGATCTCGAGCTTGTCGACCAGGTGACCACGTTGCCGCCCGACTCCCTGGGCGATGAGAGCTTTGGCATCGTCAGCGTAAGTGTGGCCCCCATGAGAGCCGCGCCTGAAGTATCCGCGGAGATGATCGACCAAGCTATGCTGGGCACCGTCGTCCGCATATTGAAAAAGGAAAATTGGTACTATTACGTACAGAATTGGGACGGTTACCTGGGTTGGCTCAGCCCATCTTTTTTTGAGCCGATCGACTCGGCAGGTGCGGAAGAATGGGAAACGGCTGCCCGGGTGGTTGTCACTGGAAACTATGGTGTGGTGCGCGCGGCGGCCAACAGTGGGAGCACAATTCTGTCTGATCTGGTTCCCGGAGCGGTGCTCAAGAAGGTAGGTGAATCAAGAGGCTGGGTGAGCGTGGAACTGCCCGATGGCCGGACCGGTTTTGTCAGCGGCGCTCTGGTTATGGATGAGGAGCACCTGGATGACTTGACGGCCGAGCCCGATGAGCTGTTGGCCCAGGCCCGGACCTTTCTTGGTATTCCCTACCTGTGGGGCGGCTCCTCGGCCAAAGCGTTTGACTGCTCCGGCTTTACCCAGTCGGTGTTTCGGCTGAACAATATTGTTCTACCCCGAGATGCCAGCCAGCAGGCGCAGGTCGGGGATACCGTCTCGCTGGCTAATTACTATGCCGCGTTGCAGGCCGGTGATCTGCTGTTCTTTGGTCCCACCGGGCAGCGCATTACCCACGTAGCCATCTACCTGGGCGACCTGCGCTTCATTCACTCTTCCGGGAACGTGCACGTAAACAGCCTGGATTCCACCGACGTGCTCTATAACGAATACCGGCACAAGACCCTGCGTACGGCCCGGCGCATCCTACCGGACTGATCCCTGGATAATTAAATGAAACTGACCTGGGAAGTAACGCGACTGAATTTAGCCCACACCTGGACCATCGCCCGGGGCTCCAGCGACTATAAAGAAAACGTCATCGTGCAACTGGAACACCAGGGCATTACCGGTTACGGCGAGGCGGCGCCCAACGTGCGCTACAATGAAACACCAGATTCGACGATTGAAGTGCTGGAGCAGAGCATACCTCTTCTTGAAGGAGCCGATCCCTGGCGCTACGTCGATCTGGGCCAGTCAATCCAGCAGCTGGCCGAGGGCCAGACCGCCGCCAAGGCCGCCCTGGATATCGCCCTGATGGATTGGGTCGCCAAGGCACTCAAAGTGCCCTACTATCGCTTCCTTGGTCTGGATCCCGCAACGGCCCCCATTACCACTTACTCCATCGGTCTTGCTACACCTGAAAAGATCGCGGAAAAAGTGCGCGGCGCCGCTGATTTTCCGTTTCTCAAGGTCAAGGCCAGCGGGGACCGTGATGAAGAGGTCATCGGGGCGGTGCGTTCGGTTACCGATAAGCCGCTGCTGGTGGACGCCAACGAAGGCTGGCACGACCGGGAGGAGGCGCTGGAGAAAATCGGGTGGCTCCAGTCGGAAGGGGTGACCGTTATGGAGCAGCCCATGCCCGCCGCCCAGCTGGACGATATCCGCTGGTTGCGGGAACGGGTGGACATTCCGTTGATTGCCGACGAGAGTGTGAAAACGGCCCGCGATATTCCCGCCCTGGCCAGCGCCTTCGATGGCATTAACATCAAAGTGATGAAGTCGGGCGGCCTGCAGGAGGCGCTGCGGATGGTCTGGCTGGCCCGCGCCCTGGGTATGCAGGTGATGCTGGGCTGCATGGTGGAGACTTCCATCGCAGTTTCGGCCGCCGCCTGCCTGTCGCCCCTGGCCGATTACGCCGACCTGGATGGCAACCTGCTGATAGCCAATGACCCCTTTGAAGGCGTCCAGGTGAACCACGGCCAGCTGGTGCTAAATGAGCGCCCCGGAATAGGTGTAAAGCGTCGCAAATCGCAGTAAATTCGGCCGCCACCGGGGCCCTTAGCTCAATGGTAGAGCAGCGGACTCATAATCCGTTGGTTGGGGGTTCGACTCCCTCAGGGCCCACTCCTCAATTCCCGACGACAAAACCCCTGTTTTATAACACTTAAAGACAGACCGATAGTTAGACTGTATTAGACAGTTTTGGACCATATTTGCCAAAAAAATAGCACAATTATGGCACACTTTTTATTCGTGTCCGAGGAGGCCCAGCGTTTAGGAGATGTTAAAATTGTGATCCAATTAATAATCGGTATTTGGCACGTCCAACATGTCCGAAAATAGAGCCAACTTATGGGGAATGAGAGTCTAAAGGGATGATTTGTACAGAGTTATTCTATTGGAGGTAGTGGATGCTCATGATTGAACATCCACTACTTAACGGTTCGGAATCAGATCGTCCAAGGACATGACAGGCATCCGATAGTTATCGTCGATGAGGTCGACGTAATACCATTCAGTCTTTTTTTAAACTGATGGTTGTTTAAGGCCAACTCGGCCACTAGAACCTTGAGCTGCGTATTCTCATTGCGTAGAGCAGATACCTCGTTGCTGTTGGCTTCTCGCGTCGTGTCACCCTGGAGCCGTTTCTTGCCAGCCTCCAGGAAGTCTTTGGCCCAGCGATAGTACAGGTTGGGATTTATTCCTTCCCGCCGACAGATCGCCGAGATACTTTCCTCACCTCGAAGCCCTTCCAAGACGATAGTGATCTTCTCCTCTGAAGAATACTTCCTGCGTGTTCTCCGTTTGATATCACGAACCACTGACTCTGATTTCTTTTCGCTCATTTGAGACTCCTCTGCTTTTTGTTCAACTTAGCAAAAGTGTCTCTTAAGATTCAGCCCACTTTGGTCCACAATGGTCTGACACCGAACAGTGACTAAGCTTTCCCCCAAAAGCTGGACAGGGTGTTAAGATGGTAAGTTTTTGCCTGGTGCGAGTGAATAGGGGGCAAAATGAAGCGCAAGC
>DAOWIJ010000051.1 GCA_030640955.1 Fidelibacterota bacterium | reverse complement strand
GGATCGTGCGCCGTCCCTGCCCCATTTGCTCCAGCCTGGTGGATATACCGTCTATCACTTGCGGTGTGGGCAATCCATTGAATTCACCTGAGTTAACTGCAATACCCTGACCGGCATAACACTGATCAATGCCCTGCGGTTTGCCATCGGGTGAAACTACTTCGATAATCTCAAGGCCATATTTTCGGGCGAACTCAAAATCGCGTTCATCACTACCTGGTACGGCCATGATAGCGCCGGTGCCGTAAGTAGCCAGTACATAGTCAGCAATCCAGACCGGTATTTCACCGCCGGTCATTGGATTAATGGCCTTGGCGCCCGTATCGATGCCCGTTTTTTCCCGTCCCTGTGAGATTCTATCGAGCTCGGTCTGGGCCAGCGCCTTGGCCTGATAGGCCTCTACCGCCTCGCGCTGATCATCAGTTGTCAGCACTGCTACCAGGGGGTGTTCCGGGGCCAGCACCATGTAGGTGGCGCCGAAAAGCGTATCGGGCCGGGTCGTGAACACAACGATTTCCTGTTCTTCAACCCCGGCCAACTTGAAGTGGATATGGGCGCCCTCGGACCGGCCGATCCAGTGTCGCTGCATGGTCTTGGTTTTTTCCGGCCAGTCCAGTTCATCCAGAGCTTTAAGTAATTCGTCGGTGTAGTTGGTAATCTTGAAGAACCACTGCTTCAGTTCCTTCTGGATGACAATCGTTCCGCAGCGCTCGCACTGCCCTTCCTTGACCTGCTCATTAGCCAGAACGGTCTCGCAGCTGGGGCACCAGTTAACCGGGGCAACCTCCTGCACCGCCAGGCCCAGCTCGAACAGTTTCAGGAAGATCCACTGGGTCCACTTGTAATACTCAGGTGCGCTGGTGTCCACATAGTTGGACCAGTCGTACATGGCGCCGATACGGTCCAGCTGCCGGCGCATGGTGGCAATATTGGCCGCTGTGCTCTCGGCGGGATGGACACCGTTCTGAAGAGCGTAATTTTCCGCGGGCAGACCAAAGGCGTCAAAGCCCTGGGGATGAAAGGTGTTGTAGCCCTGCATCTTCTTGAAGCGGGTCCAGGTATCGGCGGGCCCGTAATTGTACCAGTGGCCGATATGCAGCTTATCACCCGAGGGATAACTGAACATTGTCAGGCTGTAGAGCTTCTTGCCGGGATTATCCATATCGGGGCTGTGGGCCTTGCTGTCGCGCCACTTGCGCCGCCATTTGGCCTCGATTTCGTTAAAGGAATATCTGGAATTCACGGTCGGTACAATCCTCTATTCCGGCACAGGTTCGGTGCGCCGCAGTATGGTCGGGTCGGAAAAAGCTTCATCGACATGCTCAACAATCCAGCGCTGCAAATCACTGGTCTCGCCCGTAAGGATAATCCGATCATTAGCCCGGATGTGATCTAATCTTAACTTACCCTGACGTATCTGCTCATCGACCCATTCCAGGTCCAGATCAGCCAGATGCAGTTTACCTTCATCCAGCCAGAGCCTGAAAAAGGTATGGGCGGGTATTAAATGGAAAAGATAGACATCGGGAATTTTGCTATCCAGGGTCTCGTTATCCGGGTATAGATCGAGGAAACGGTATTCGCCCAACTGGGCGACATGGGCCTCAAATTTTCCCGTCAAACCACTTCCATCGGTGTAATGAAAATCGTACTTTAGTTCATCGTTCTGCCTGAATTCCCAGATTTCATTGGCGTCGGCCTCGTCAGTTGATTGCCATTTCCCCAGTATTTCCGGTGCCGCAACCAGCGTTTCAGCGTCGTAAAGTGGATTTATGGATGGCACCAGGCAGCCGAACCCGAGGAGCAGCCACACCAGCACCAGACCTGTTCCAATTCGCCGCATTGCTCTATCCCCCTTCATTGACCAGACTAAATTACGGTCATGTTCCCGGCAATAGAATAGTGATGACGATGATTGCCGTTTAAATGCGCCAAAGGCCCGGTGCCGTAACACCGAGCCTCTTAGCCGCGAACGTAATACTACCCAACGCTGCTCACGGGGCTAGTACCAATCTTATTATTTCAAGGCGTCCGTGAACTCCTCCACGCTTAACCCTGCTCGCTCAATCAAGCTGCGCAAGGTACCTCTGGCGACTTCGCGATGTTTGGGCACTGAAAGGGTGGCTATATGTCCCGCCTTTGTCAAAATTAGATGGCTGCCTCGCTGCCGAGCGACTTCCCAGCCATATTTCTCAAATGCCTTAATCACCTCCTGTGGTTTCAAGAGCGGCACAGGCGGCATTAAACGTGAACCTCAACCTCCTCGGTCGCCACCGTCAAAGGCATTCCTTTTTCAGCCCGCACTTCGAGGCATTCCCTGATGGCTTCCTGAATGTTGGCCCTGGCTTCCTGATCGGTCTGGCCCTGGCTCACGCAACCGGGAATGGCTGGGCATTCAGCAATAAACATTCCGTCCTCAT
>DAOWIJ010000182.1 GCA_030640955.1 Fidelibacterota bacterium | reverse complement strand
TTGGGCGCGCCGTAGTAGGGGGCCAGGTTCAGTCCGGTAATGCCCCTGATCAGGTCATCATGGGGGTGGTAGCGGTCCAGCACGGTGTCGGCCCGGTGGTCCTGCCAGGTAAGGACGGGGCTCAGCGGCTGGTCTTGTGCCGCGTCCCACAGGAGAAAGCTGGAACGCTGCACCGACAGTCCCAGGGCGGTTGGCTGCCAGCCATTATTGCGGCAGTCCGCCAGGCAGCGGCTGATGACCTGACCGGCGGCGTCCAGCACGTGTTGTGGGTCCATCTCCGCATGGCCCGGTTGGGGCCGACTGGTGCGCAGGGCGTGCTGATGAAAGGAAAGGATACTACCGGCGTCATCGAAAGCCGTGGCCCGGATGGACGAGGTGCCGGCGTCCAGGACCAGCAATACTTCCCTATTGTCCACAGGCGACCGCCTAATCCGGCACCAGGGCGTTGGCCAGCAGTTTCAGGCTCACCTTGTAGCGGTAGTTGATGCCGAAGTGGCCGCCGGAATGCTCCTCGTACCGGTGGGGGATTTCCAGCAATTTCAGCCGCTCCACCAGTACGCGGGCGCCCAGGTGCAGGGCGAACTCGTCCTTCTCGCCGGCGTCGATATACAGCAGCTTCAGGGCGCGCAAATTACCGGCGTAGCGCTCGGCCATGTTCACCGGGTCCAGCTCCAGCCACCGGGACCACACTTCCGGCTCGAGCTCGCCACTGGGCAGCCGGAAGGGCAGCGCTATTTCGCTGGCGTCATCGGGAGCGTAAGCCGCCGCCATGGCGATAACGTTCAGCACCATGATGTGGGGACCCTTGACCGGGGCCTCGTCAAACTGCTTGAGGAACGCCTCCACACCACCGGCCTTGTTGATGGCGTCCGCCGCCTTGGGGAAATCGCGCAGGTAGCAGTACTGAAAATAGGCGTCGCCGCTGTGACAGGCCACGGCGCTGAACAGGTCCTGGTGCCGCATACCCAGGGTAATGGCCCCGTAGCCCCCACTGGACTTGCCCGTCACACCCCGGTGCAGGCCATCCGGTAGTGTTCGCAGTTCGCCATCGATGAAGGGGATCAGCTCGTCGATCAGGTAGTCTTTGTAACGGCCGGTCAATGGCGAGTTGCGGTACTGGCTGCCCCCCAGTCGTGTGAAGCAGTCGGGCATGACCAGGATAGCCGGGGGACACTCGCCACTGACGATCAGGTCGTCCAGCTGCTCCGGCACGGTCTCTTCCCACACCGAGTAGTTGGGCATGTTCAGGCCGCTGCCGGTAAAGCCCGCCAGGGCGTAGATCACCGGGAAACGGGTGCCGTCGGTCTCGTAGCCGGGTGGCAGGTAGACCGGAAAGCGGCGCCGGTAGGGATCACCCAGCGGGTTCCCCTTGAGCACGGCGCTGGTATGCTCCAGGTACTGTACCTGGCCCTGTAACTGGCGGTTGTACATAGACGTCTCCTTGTCAGGGGGAAGTTAAGCAGACGAAACGTGATTGGCGCAGGGTTGTGGCTATAGATTAACCCTCCCTGCTCGTTCTGCGAGGTCCCTCCCTTATAAGGGAAGGGCAATCCGGCAGCTGCCGGATGGAGTAGGTTCAGGATGGGAGGTTAAGCTGCGGAGCAAAAGTAGAAGGCGCTATTGGATTATTGCATGTTGGTTTTATAGATCAATTCAGCTAATCAACGATAGGTGATTGGTAAGCATCAATCCATTTTTGTAACTCTTCAATTTTCTCAGGATTGTTTTGGAGCCAACCCTGAATAGTAGGCTCATTCACTATCTGGAAGCTAAAATAGACGAAAGATTCAATAAGTTGGCGCTGCCCCAATTCGATTAAAAAAGGTGCATAATATTTCCATGCAAATCTTTTATCATCGATTTTCATATACAATTCGTCAAGTATTTGTGCCAAGCCTTCTATCTCACTTACAATAATCTCAATTGGTTTCATTTTCATTGGCTCATTGATGGCATCTGACACCTGAGTAAGCGCGGCAGCATTTAGGGATAAAAAGAAATCTGCTGCAGAAAAATCGCCTTCATAATTTGATTTTGAGCTACCGATTGAGACTTCGATTTCCGTTTCACTAGTCTTGCTTACCCCAATTTGTAGCAAATTTTGAAGCTTGGCGAGCACGTCTTCAGTTCTTGTGGTATTATTTTCAATTGCTAAAAATTGGCAATATGCAAGAATTGCGGGTACTCGATAATTGTCCTCCATATAGATGTTACCTAATGCGAGGTGGCTGCTGGCATGTCGCGAATTATAATGAATAGCTTTATAAAGGTATTCTCGACTCTCATCATACTTGCTCATATTTGAATATGTTATGGCAATATTGTAATGTACTAAATAATAGGTAGAATCTATTCCAAGCGCTTTTTGATATGCTGTGAGAGCTGCTTTCGGCTTACCCAACATATCTATGTTGCTGCCAATCTGAATATAGCTCAGTAATAGTAAGCTTGATTCAAATTCTGTGGATTTCAGAGCTGCATTTAAACTCTCATCATACTTACCTGCAAGAAAATAGCTAAATGACATTTCGTAGTATGCTAGCGGATTCTCTGGATTTTTTCTAATTGCCTCCTGATATTTTAAGACAGCTTTGAGGTAATCACCTTCCTCATGAAGCTTAATTCCCTCTTCAATAAGTTGAGTGACCTCACTTTGATTAGGGACCATTTTCTTTATAGGATCACCAATTATTATCGAAGAGCTACAGCTGGAAAACAGGATAAGGAGGCAAAAGAAAAACAGTCTTTTCATAATCTTACTATTGTGTGTTATTAAGGTTCAGTTGATAATAGTTATTTAGACAGGTAATAACCGTCCTGACTTTACGTTGAACTATTCTATTATCAAACCTATTTTGAATCCTTCTTTTAGTAACCTTATCTGTTGTGGGCTCCCCCCTAATCCTCTTCCGGGTAGATGGGGAACAAACCTGTTAGAATAATCGCAAAACATTAATACCTTGCCGGAATGTGCTAATAAATCAGCATTATCTTTACATACCATGCTCAATATGTTTAAGCTGGACCCGTTATTTTAACGTTAGACTGCAGAGGAATTATTTCCATGACCAAATCGCTCGCAGCACGAAATCGTGCGCAGTCCCTCGGGGAGGAAATCGCCAACAGCGTTAGTCACGGCGTAGCTTTCCTGGCGGCAGTCGCTGCCACCCCGATTCTTGTAGTCTCTGCGGTTCAGCGTGGCAGCGCGGCCGGAATTGTGGGTGCGAGCATCTTCGCGTTCACGATGGTGCTGCTGTACATCACATCCACGCTTTACCACGCGTTGGCCAGGAATAAGGCCAAACGGGTATTCCGCGTTCTTGACCACAGCGCCATCTTCCTGCTGATCGCGGGCACCTATACGCCCTTCACGCTGGGGGTACTGCGCGGTGCCTGGGGCTGGACTCTGTTTGGCCTCGTTTGGGGCATAGCTGTTGTGGGTGTCCTCCTCAAGTCTGTCGGAGACGCAAGGTACAAAAGGCTCTCAATGATTCTGTATCTGGCCATGGGCTGGCTAGTCATAATTGCCGTTAAACCGTTATTGCTCAATATGCCATCGTGGGGCCTGTTTTGGCTGATGGCAGGAGGAGCAGCCTATACGGCGGGGGTGGGGTTCTACGCGGCCAAGCGGATTCGGTACGCGCACTTCGTTTGGCACCTGTTCGTTATCGCGGGTACTGCCTGTCACTTCATCGCTGTGCTGAGATACGCGGCCTAACGGGTGGTCTGTTAATCCCCCCTATTCCTCTTCCGGGTAGATGGGAAACCAGTCGTTGTAGTAGTTTTCCACCCGCTGGCTCAGGCTGCCTTCCTTGTAGCCCTCGTCTTGAAAGATGCGCATCAGATCGTTGTGGATGGAATAGCGCTTCACGTCCTTCAGATCGAAAAAGCGGCCGATGCGTACGGCATACGACTGGCGGTGGATGCCGTGTCGGCGCATGAGGTGCTTGAATACCCAGATGCCCCTGTTAGTGAGGATCAGGTCGATAGCTGATTGGTTCTCACGGGATAGAGTGCTATGATCTTCGTAACCCAGGTCTGCGGGGCTGATGGGCTTCGCGGCCACGGTCTAGCTGGTCCTGTACGGCATAACCCCTGAATCTAATCGGTCGCCGCGCCGAATGCAGCTATTATGTTGTCTTCATGGCGTTTCAAGCTGGCCACCAGCTCCTGATTGCCCGGCAGTTGTCGATTGCATCCATCATTTTAAGGCCGTATTTTCAGGTTACGGTTACTGCCGCTGGGAAACCGCTGTGCAACCTTGTACGCTCAGTCAGAATAACAGGAGAGATGGATATGGCCGACCAAACACCGCGCCGACCCGACCACGAACTATACAAGCTGCTTCAGGATGAGCAGCTTGATGAGTTCAATCGCCGCCGGGCTGCTGGCGAAGACTTTGACACGCGGGGCCTGGACCTGCGGGCGCTGGATCTGCGGGGACTGGATACCACTGGTCTGGATTTAACCGATTGCTACCTGCGGGACACCAACCTGGCCGGGCTCGACCTGCGGGAGGTGCCCATGGAAGGGGCCAGCATATTTGAGGCCCGCATTTCCGGTGTGTTTTTCCCGTGCGAGCTGACGGCCGCTGAAATCCGCATGTCGCGGACATTCGGCACCCGCCTGCGGTATTGCCCGCTTACCTCTGATTGATCAGGCCGCCCATAGCCTTGCAGGCTTAATCAGGCCCAGACGCCCGGAATCTCTCGGGAACACGATGGGCAGCGCCCCTCGCTGATCTGGTTATCGAGAATATAGTAACCCACCCGGCGGATCAGTTCCGCGCTGCAACCGGGACAGGTGGTATTCACCATATCCGGCAGCAGGGCATCCACATTGCCGGCATACACATACTCCAGCCCCGCGGCCCGGCCAATCTCACCGGCCTGTACCAACGTGTCGACCGGCGTTGGGGGCGCCCCGGTGTAGCGGTAATCGGGATGGAAGGCCGACACGTGCCAGGGAATCTGAGGCGAGACCCCGGCCACGAAGGCGGCTATTTCGGTTAATTCATCAGCCGTATCGTTGAAACCGGGCACCACCAGCGTCACCACCTCCACCCAGAAGCCTAGCCGCCAGGCCCGCTCAAGCGTGTCCAGTACCACCTTCAGCGACAGCCCCAACTCCCGGTAACTGGCTCGGCTCATGCTCTTCAGATCGATCTTGATTGCGTCGGTCACCGGGCGCAGGAATTCCAGCGCTTGCGGCGTGCCGTGCCCGTTGCTGACCAGGGCGGTCTTAAGTCCTGCCTGTTGCGCCAGGCCAAAAATGTCATAAGCCCATTCGGCGGTAATCAGCGGCTCGTTGTAGGAACTGACCACGGCCGCCGATCCGCAATCTGTAGCCGTGGCAACGACCTGCTCTGCGGTAATCTCGGCCGGTTGGGTTCCGGCCTGCTTGTCACGCAAGGTCTG